>JAEXJH010000127.1 GCA_023445955.1 Pseudomonadota bacterium | reverse complement strand
GTTGATGGGCGCGTACTACCGCACCTTCCTGGGCGCGCGCGGGATCCTGCCGCGCGAAGGCTGCGCGACGTCGGGCGACATCGTCGCCTGGGCCAGCAGCAAGCCGCGCGCCATCAAGACTGCCGAGGCCTTCGTCGAGGGGCTGCAACCCGGCTGCGGCCTGAAGGTCGCCCGTCCCGACAGCGAAGAGACCGACGTCGTCTTCCATCCGTCCTCGATCATCGACGGCGACATCGCCCTGAAGGCCTCGCTGCGCACGAGCCCCGGCATCGCGGCCGAGACCAAGGCGCTGGCCAAGGAGTTCGCGATCCTGGACCGCGTGCTGGGCCGTCGCCTGGACCGGGCCTCGCACCTGCAGGCCGAAAAAGGCGACAACGCCTCGATGGAAGGCGCGCTGGGCATCGCCTCGACCGCCGGCCAGACCGTCTTGCTGGAATATGTCGAAGGCAAGCCGATGGATCAGGTCGGCTGGGGCCGCGCCTCCAAGGCCGACATCCAGGCGCTGCTGCGCTTCCACACCGTCAAGTTCCGCTATGAGGTCGGCAACGCCTATGTCGCCCAGCGCTACGCCGCGCCGGTGGCCGCCGAGATTCTCAGGGCCCTGGGCGGTGAGGCCGGCACGGGCAAGCTGACCCTGCTGGTCGGCCACGACACCAACATCGCCGCCCTGCGCGGGATGCTGGACGTCCACTTCACCGGCGCCGACTACCCGCAGGACGATCCGCCGCCTGGCGGAGCCATGGGCTTCGAGCTGCTGCGCAACGCCAAGGGCGAGGCCTTCGTGCGCGCCTTCTACACGGCCCAGACCATGGACCAGCTGCGCGCGCTGCAGCCGCTGACCGCCGCCAATCCGCCGGCCTACAGCTACTTCCCGATCCCGGGCTGCGCGAGCCTGTGCCCGCTGACGACCTTCCAGAAGATCGTCGGGGCCAAGCTCGCCAACCCGGCGAAGAACTAGATCAGTTCGTAGGCCGGCAGGGTCAGGAACTCTTCCAGGCTGTCGGACAGCACCATGCGGGTGAAGAGTTCGGCCGCCGTCTCCAGGCGCGGCGAGCCGAAGTCGCGGCGCAGGTCGGCCATCTCCTGGGTGAACAGGCTGACGAACAGCTCCGAGGTCAGCTCGCGGCCATCGTCCAGCGCGGCGCCCAGGCGGATCCACTGCCACAGCTGGGTGCGGCAGATCTCAGCGGTCGCCGCGTCCTCCATCAGATTGTAGAGCGGCACCGCGCCCCGGCCTTCCAGCCAGGCCTGGGTGTAGCGGACCCCGACGCGGATGTTCTCGCGAACCCCGGCCTCGGTGCGCACGCCCTCGTGCAGTTCCAGCATCTGGGCGGCGGTGATGTCGAGGTCGGCCAGCCGCTTGTCGCGCTGGTTGGCGGCCGGCATCAGGCGGTCGAAGACCTCCATGGCCACCGGGACGAGGTCGGGGTGGGCGACCCAGGTGCCGTCGTGGCCGGCCCCGGCCTCGCGCTCCTTGTCGGCCTTGACCTTGGCGAAGGCGGCCTGGTTGGCGGCGTCGTCGCCCTTGACCGGGATCTGGGCCGCCATGCCGCCCATGGCGAAGGCGCCCCGGCGGTGGCAGGTCTGGATCAGCTTCAGCGAATAGGCGCCCAGGAACGCCTTGCCCATGACCATGGCCGAGCGGTCCGGGGTCAGGAACGCCGGCGTGCGGCCCAGGCGCTTGATGAACGAGAAGATGTAGTCCCAGCGGCCGCAGTTGAGGCCGACGATGTGGTCCTTCAGCTCGAACAGGATCTCGTCCATCTCGAAGGCGGCGGGGATGGTTTCGATCAGCACCGTGGCCTTGATCGTCCCGACGGGCAGGCCAAGGGCCTCCTGGGCGCGGACGAAGACGTCGTTCCAGAGGCGGGCTTCCTGGTGGCTCTCCAGCTTGGGCAGGTAGAAGTAGGGACCCGAGCCTTGCTCCAGCGTCGCCTTGGCGTTGTGGAAGGCGTAGAGGCCGAAGTCGAACAGCGCCCCGGCCACGGCCTGGCCGTCGACCTCCAGGTGGCGCTCCATCAGGTGCCAGCCGCGCGGGCGGATCTTCAGCACCGCCGGGGTCGGGCCCATGGCGTACGCCTTGCCGGACTTGGCGTCGACGTGGGTCAGATCGCCGGACCAGCGGTCCTTCAGATTGATCTGGCCTTCGATGACGTTGGTCCAGGTCGGGGCGGTGGCGTCCTCGAAGTCGGCCATGAACACCTTGGCCCCGCAGTTCAGGGCGTTGATGATCATCTTACGGTCGACGGGGCCGGTGATCTCGACGCGGCGGTCCAGGAGGTCGGCGGGGACGGGGGCGACGGTCCAGTCGGCGGCGCGGACGTCGGCCGTTTCGGCCAGGAAGTCGGGCAGTTCGCCAGCGTCGAAACGGGCCTGCCGCGCCTGGCGGGCCGCCAGCAGCTCGCGACGACGAGCGTCAAAGCGGCGGTGCAGGTCGGCCACGAAGGCCAGGGCTTCTGGGGTGAGGACTTCCGCAGCACGCCCTTCAACGGGACCGGTGACCTGGATGTTGGCGGCGATGTCGAGCGGCATGGGAAGCTTTCCGTGGGTCCGAAACCTCGCCCTTCCACAGGCTCAGGGTGAGGTTTCTACTGAAGCGTTTCTGCTGGGAATTCTGACTGCAAGCAACGGAGTTGGGGCGCCCGCAATGGTCCTCATCCTGAGCTTGTCGAAGGACGAGGACCACGCTGGGGCGTCGGACTCTCTAGGTTCTAAGCGCTCTTTTCGGCGCCGTTGGGACGGACGGTCGGGACGATCTGGTCGCCCCAGTTACCCGTTCCGTCATGGTGACGCGAGGCGCGCACCAGTTCCACCGAATAGCCGGCCTCGATGGCGCGGCGCACGGCTTCGTTCAGGCGGTGGGAGGCCTCGGCAACGCGGTCGATGGCGCGTTGCTCGGCGTTGGTGTCCGGCATGGCAGCGGGGGCAAAGGCGTTCATGGCTGGCTCTCCTCTATTCGGCCGCGAATTGGTTCATGGTGTTGGCGTGACCGCCGGCCTTGAGCGCGCGCTCGCCGCCGACCATTTCCTTGAAGGTGTCGCCCAGATCCGAGCCGACCTCGTGCTGGTGCTTCACCGCCGACACGCCGCGGCGGATTTCCTCGCGCTGCACCGTGTTGACATAGGCCTGCATCCGCTCGTCGCCGAAGTAGCCGCGCGACAGCTCGTCGACGCTCTTGGCGGTCAGGTGGAAGGTCGGCAGGGTGATCAGGTTGTGGAACACCCCGGCGCGGGCGGCGATGTCGACCTGGAAGCGGGCCAGACGCTCATCGGCCTCGCGGCCCAGGTCGCTCTTGTCGTACTCGGCCGACATCAAGCTATTGCCTTCCGGGTAGCTGTCCTTGTGGATCTTGCCCTCGGCGATCCACTGGTCGCGGACCTGCTTGCGCAGATTGAGCGTCCAGTTGAACGACGGCGAGTTGTTGTAGGTCAGCTTGGCGTTCGGCACGACCTTGCGGACCTCGGCCACCATCGAGGCGATCTCGTCGACGTTCGGGGTGTCGGTCTCGATCCACAGGAGGTCGGCGCCGCCTTGGGTCAGGTTGGCGATGCAGTCCTCGATGACGCGCTGGCGGCCGGTGCCGTCCTGGAAGGCGAACAGGCCGTTGGGCATGCGCACGGGCTTATGGAAGGCGCCGTCCTTCATGATCGCCAGCTCGCCGTCCTTCAGCGGGTTCTCCGGCGTGATGGCCTCCGTCTTCAGCCACTTGATGTAGTCGGCGGCCAGATCGCCTTCGCCAGCGCTGACCGGGATCTTCTGGGTCAGGCCCGCGCCCAGGCTGTCGGTGCGGGCGACGATGACGCCCTCGTCGACGCCCAACTCCTCGAAGGCCAGGCGGCAGGCGCGCAGCTTCTCGATGAAGTCCTCGCGCGGCACGGTGACCTTGCCGTCCTGGTGGCCGCACTGCTTGGCGTCGCTGACCTGGTTCTCGATCTGCAGGCAGCAGGCGCCGGCCTTGATCATCTCCTTGGCCAGCAGGTAGGTCGCGTGCTCGTTGCCGAAGCCGGCGTCGATGTCGGCGATGATCGGCACGACGTGGGTCTCGAAGTTGTCGATGGCCTTGATCGCGGCCTGCTCGGCGACCTGGTCGCCGGCCTTTCGGGCGGCGCTCAGGGCCTTGAAGAGGTCGTTGATGCCGACTTCATCGGCCTGGCGCAGCGAGACGTAGATCTCCTCGATCAGGTCGACGACCGAGGTCTTCTCGTGCATCGACTGGTCCGGCAGGTGGCCGAAGCGGTTGCGCAGACCGGCGACCATCCAGCCCGAGAGGTAGACGTAAGCGCCCTTGGTCGTGCCGCGCAGGCGCTTGACCGACTTGATCATCTGCTGGGCGTGGAAGCCCGACCAGCAGCCCAGCGACTGGGTGAACTTGGAGCTGTCGGCGTCATAGGCGGCCATGTCGGCGCGCATGACCGGGGCCATGGCTCGGGCGATGTCGAGGTGGGTGTTGAAGGTGTTCTGCAGCTTCAGCTGGATGATGTCGTCGATGTCGACGCCGCCCGGAGTCACGCCCTCGGGGTAGCGCGCCAGCAGGGCGTCGCGGTGGTCGGCATAGGTCTTGCGCTGCGTCATGGTCGTTCGATCCCACTACGGTGGCCGTGGCTGAGAAGCCTTACGGGCCAAGGAAAACTCGTTGTGGTGAGCTAACGCTGCGCTGCGGGAACGGTCGAACCTATTGAAGGCAATTTGTCAAAGATCGACTTTGTAATTTCTGTAAAGTCGTGACAAATTGACTGAATGGCGACGAGTGACAAGAAGCTCTTTCTCGGTGGGCGGCTCAAGCGGCTGCGACGCGACCTGGGGGTGACCCAGGCCCGGATGGCCGAGGAGCTGGGCGTTTCGGCAAGCTACCTGAACCTGCTGGAACGCAATCAGCGGCCGGTGACCGCGCAGATCCTGCTGCGGCTGGCCGACGCCTATGACCTCGACCTGCGCAGTCTCTCAGCCGACGACCCGGGCGGCGGGGCGGGGCTGGAGGAGGTGCTGGCCGACAAGATGTTCGCCGACTTAGGCGTCTCGCGTCACGAGGCGGCCGAGGTGGCCGAGCTGTCGCCGGGCCTGGCCGAGGCCATGGCGCGGCTCTATCGCGCCTATCTGGATCGCGGGCGGATGATCGATCTCGGCGCCTTCGAGCGACCGGACGGGACGGGGCCGGCCTCGGAGCAGTCCTCGCCGACGGACTGGGTTCGCGATTTGGTGGGCGCTCAGCGCAACCACTTCGCCGAGCTGGAGACCCTTGCCGAGAAGATCGTCAAATCGCTGAAGGCCGATCCGCAGGACCTGGGACCGGCCGTGCGCGAACGGCTGCAAAGCCAGTTCGGCATCCAGACCCGGATCATGCCGGTCGAGGTGATGACCGGCTCGCTGCGCCGCTACGACCATCACCGCAAGCGCCTGATGCTGTCGGAGACCCTGGCCCACGCCAGCCGCACCTTCGGCATGTGCTACCAGCTGGGGCTGATGGAGGGCGGGGAGGTGCTGTCGGACCTGACCGACCGCTTCAAGGCCCCCGATCGCGCGACGCGCCAGCTACTGAAGGTCTTCCTCGACAGCTATCTGGCAGCCGCGATCATGATGCCCTACGAGCCGTTCCTGGCCGCCATGGAGGCCAGCGGCTACGACATCGAGCGGGTGCGGCCGCGCTTCGGCATCAGCTACGAGCAGGCCGCCCAGCGGCTGACCACCCTGGGCCGATCGGGCTCGCGCGGCGTGCCGTTCTTCATGATGCGGCTGGACGCGGCGGGGAACATCTCCAAGCGCTTCGCGGCCGGGCCGTTCCCGTTCTCGCGCTTTGGCGGCGCCTGTCCGCGCTGGAACGTCCACGACAGCTTCAAGACCCCGGGCCGCATCGTCACCCAGGTGATCGAGACGCCCGACAGCGAGCGCTACTTCACCCTGTCGCGCACGGTGCGCCGGACGTCCGGCCTGCAAGCGGGCCTGGAAGACGAGCTGGTCGTCGGCCTGGGCTGCGAGCTGAAATACGCGAGCAAGCTGGTCCATGCGCGGGGCCTGGACATGGCCGCGCCGATCACCACGGAGATCGGCCCCTCGTGCCGAATCTGCGAGCGCCCGGCCTGTCCGCAGCGCGCCGCGGCGCCGATCAATCGCACCTTGCTGGTCGAGGAAACGAGCAAGTCGCTATCGCCGTTTCCGTTTGCTCGCTAAGGCCTGAACCCAAAGCCGTTCTACGGATTGATACGCGGCGCGACCTTCGCGCCCACCCCAGGATTTCCATGCGTCTCGATGTCGAAGCCTCGCTGACCTACGACTTCGCGACCCCATGCGAGGTGCTGCTGCTGGTCGAGGCCGCCCACGGGCCCGACCAGGCGGTGGGGCTGGAGGCCCTGACCTTCTGGCCCAATGTCGACGCCGTGCGGGTCGATGACCCGGTGACCTTCGAGCGCCGCACCGTGTTCACCGCCACGGGAACGATCAACGCCCTTTACCGCGCCCAGGTCGAGATCATGCACCGCGATCACGACCTGACCGACGCGCCGGCCATGGCCATCCGTGACCTGCCCAGCGAGGTGCTGCCGTTCCTGCGCGCCAGCCGCTACAGCCCGTCCGATCGCTTGGAGGTGTTCGTCGAGCGCGAGTTCGGCGCGCTCAAGGGCGGCGCCAAGGTCCAGGCGATGCTGGACTGGATCGCCGAGCACATCGATTACGTGGCCGGGGTCAGCAATTCGGGCACCACGGCGATCGACACCTTGGTCGATCGGGCCGGCGTCTGCCGCGACTTCACCCACCTGATCATCGGCATGTGCCGCGCCGCCGACATCCCCGCGCGGGCCGTCAGCGCCTATGCCTGGAAGCTGGAGCCGCCGGACCTGCACGCGATCGCCGAGGTCTATCTGGGCGGGCGCTGGCGGCTGGTCGACGCCACGGGCAAGGCTCCGATCGACGGGCTGGTGCGGGTGGCCACGGGCCGGGACGCGGCCGACATCGCCTTCATGACCATCTTCGGCCGCGCGACCCTGGTCGAGCAGAGCTTCTCGATCCGCGAAGCGCCCTGACGCCGGGTCGTCTAGGCGTCGACCGCGATCGGCACGCGCACCGTGAAGGTGCTGCCCTGATCCTGGCCGGCGCTTTCCACCCCCAGCGTGCCGCCGTGCAAGGCCACCAGCTGCTTGGCGAGCGCCAGGCCGATGCCGAGGCCGCCTTGCGCCTTGGTTAGGTGGTCCTCGACCTGGGCGAAGATCTCGAAGATCCGCGACTGCATCTCCGGCGGAATGCCGACGCCGCTGTCGGAGACCCGGATCTCGGCCATGGTCCCGTCGGCGACCGCCGTCAGGGTCACGGTCCCGCCCTCGGGCGTATACTTGGCGGCGTTGTTGAGCAGGTTCGACACCACCTGCGCCAGGCGGGTGTGGTCGGCGTCCAGCCAGATCGGCTCGACCGGCATCTGGGCCGTGAAGGTGTGCTTGGCGGCGTCGAGATTGTGCTGGCTGGCCTCGATCGCCGAGTTCAGCACCTCGGTCAGCTCGATCCGCGCCTTGCGCAGCGAGATCTTGCCCTGGCTGACGCGCGAGACGTCCAGCAGGTCGTCGACCAGATGCGACAGGTGGGTCAGCATCCGGTCCATGCGGACGCGGATGTCCGTGGCGCGCTCGGGCGCGATGTCCTTGCCCAGCAGGTGCAGGCCGCCGCTGAGCGCCGCGACCGGGTTGCGCAGTTCGTGGGCCAGCACGGCCAGGAAGCTGTCCTTGTGGCGGTCGGCGCGGCGCAGGGCCTGGGCGGCCAGGTCCAGCTCGTCGCGCTGGGCCTCGATCTGCTGGCGCTGGCGATAGAGGTCGAAGAACACCGCCGCCTTGCTGCGCAGGATGTCGGCCTCGATGGGCTTTTGAATGAAGTCGACGGCGCCGGCCTCGTAGCCGCGGAAGCGGCGCGTGGCGTCGGCGACGCCGGCTGTGACGAAGATGATCGGCACGTGGCTGGTGCGGGCGTTGCCGCGCATGAACTCAGCCAGCTCGAAGCCGTTCATGTCGGGCATCTGCACGTCCAGCAGGGCCAGGGCCACGTCGTGGACCAGCAGCAGCTCCAGCGCCTGTTCGCCCGAGCGCGCCTTCAGGCAGGTCAGGCCGTCGCGCTGCAACAGGGCTTCCAGGGCCAGCAGGTTCTCTTCCAGGTCATCGACCAGCAGGAAGTTGATCGGTTTGTCCGCCGTCATCGTGCGGTCCCCAGACTCGACAGGTAGGATACGATTTGCTCGTGGTTCATGATCGTCGCCGACGGCGTGGCCTCCAGCGCCGCGTGCGGCATGGCCGAGGCATAGGCCCCGTCCGGGTTCTCGACGATCGCAACGCCGCCGACATCCATCACGGCCTTGAGCCCCGAGGCTCCGTCGTGGTTGGCGCCGGTCAGGATGACGCCAGCCAGGGCGTCCTTGTAGAAGTCCGCGGCGCTTTCGAACAGCACATCGATCGAGGGGCGCGAATAGTTCACCGGCTCGTCGGTCGACAGGGCCAAGCAGCCGTCTGTCTCGACCAGCATGTGATAGTCCGACGGCGCGAAATAGATGATCCCGTCCTCGATCGGCTCCTTGTCCTCGGCCTCCTTGACGGTGACCCGGCACTTGGACTGGAACAGCGGCACCAGCACGTTCGAGCGATCGGCCGGCACATGGACCACCACCAGCACCGGCAGCGCGAAGCTGGCGGGCAGGGCGGGCAGGATGGTCAGCAGGGCCTGCACCGCGCCTGCCGAGGCCCCGATGGCGACGGCCTTGATCGGCGTGGCGCTCATGGCTCGCGCCTCTGGTAGATCTTCTCGCCGGCCACGAAGTCGCTGAACGCCGAGGCGTGGCTGGAGAAGCGCAGGCTCTCCTTCGAGCCTAGCCCCAGGAAGCCCTTGCGGGCCAGAGACTCGTGGAACAGGCCGATGGCGCGGTCCTGCAGCGGGCGATCGAAATAGATCATCACGTTGCGGCACGAGATCAGGTGCATCTCGGCGAACACCGCGTCGGTGACCAGGCTGTGGTCCGAGAATACCACCCGCTCGCGCAGGCCCTTGTCGAACGCGGCCCGGCCATAGGCGGCGGTGTAATAGTCCGACAGCGACGACTTGCCGCCCGACTTCTGGTGGTTCTCGGTGAACTTGCGGATGCGGTCGATCGCATAGACGCCGGCCTCCGCCGCCGCCAGCGCCTCGGGATTGATGTCGGTCGCGTAGAAGATCGTCCGGTCGTAGAGGCCTTCCTCCTTGAACAGGATGGCCATCGAATAGACCTCCTCGCCGGTGCTGGAGCCGGCGATCCAGACCTTTAGCGACGGATAGGTGCGCAGGTGCGGCAGCACCTTCTCGCGCAGCGCCTTGAAGTAGGTCGGGTCGCGGAACATCTCGCTGACCTGGACGGTCAGGAAGTCCAGCAGGCGAGGCAGGGCGGAGGCGTCATGCAGGACGCGGTCCTGCATGGCCGAAATGGTGGGAAAGCCCAGTTGCAGGCGCGCCTGGATCAGGCGGCGCTTGATCGACGCCCGCGCATAGTGGCGGAAGTCGTAGTGGTAGCGCTGGAACAGCGCCTCCAGCAGCAGCTGGATCTCGAGGTCTTCGATCTCTGACACCGGCTACCTCGGCATCCAGACCCGGACCAGGGACAGCAGCTTGTCCACGTCGATCGGCTTGGCCATGTAGTCGCTGGCGCCGGCGGCGATGCAGCGCTCCTGGTCGTCGGGCATGGCCTTGGCGGTCAGCATCAGGATCGGCAGCTTGGCCCAGCGGGCGTCCTCGCGGATCCGGCGCGTGGCGGTCAGGCCGTCCATCACCGGCATCATCACGTCCATCAGGACGAGGTCGATGGCGTTGGCCGGATCTTCCTCGGCCGAGCGGGCCAGGGCCTCGAGCGCTTCCTGGCCGTTGCGAGCGATCTCGACGACGGCGCCGCGAGGCTCCAGCACATTGGTCAGCGAGTAGACGTTGCGGATGTCGTCCTCGACGATCAGCACGCGGCGGCCTTCCAGCACGGCGTCGCGGTTGCGGGCCTTCTGGATCATCTTCTGCTGCTCGGGCGGCAGCTCGGCGACCACCTGGTGCAGGAACAGCGAGACTTCGTCCAGCAGGCGCTCGGGCGACTTGGCGCCCTTGATGATGATCGAGCTGGAATAGCGGCGCAGGCGCTGCTCGTCGTCGGCCGACAAGTCGTGGCCGGTGTAGACGATCACCGGTGGGAAGGCGTGCTCGCCGTCCTGGCTCAGCGTCTCCAGCAGGCTGAAGCCCGAGGCGTCCGGCAGCGACAGGTCCAGCACCATGCAGTCGAAGGTCTGGGTCTTGAGAGCCTCCAGGCACTCGGCCGCCGTGCCGACGCCGACGGTCTCGACATCGCCCGAGGAGAGCAGCTTGCCGACCGCGTCGCGCTGCACGTCGTCGTCCTCGACGATCAGCACGCGGCGCACGGTGCTGGAGAGCTTGGACTGCAGGGTGGTCAGCACCTGGGCCAGGTCGTCGCGCTTCACCGGCTTGACCAGATAGCCAATGGCGCCCAGCGACAGGGCCGTCTGGCTGTGGTCGGTGCCCGAGATCACGTGGATCGGGATGTGGCGCGTGGCGTCGTCGCGCTTCAGGCGGTCCAGCACCATCAGGCCGGACTCGTCGGGCAGGCCGACGTCCAGCACCACGGCGCTGGGCTTGTACTGGCGGGCCAGCTTCAGGGCGCCTTCGGCGGTGCCGGCGACCAGGCACTGGAAGCCCAGTTCGCGCGACAGGTCGCGGACGATGCCGGCGAACTTGTCGTCGTCCTCGATCACCAGCAGCACGCGGCGGCCGGTGGTCAGGTTGTCGCGATCGTCCTCGATCGTGCGCAGCACCGGCTTGGCGACGCGAGCCGGTGCGCTGACGGGGGCGGGCGCCGGAGCCGCGGACGGCTCGGGACGCGCCGCCACGCGGGCCGGATCATAGGTGTGCGGGATGGTCACAGTGAACGTGCTGCCCACGCCCGGTGTGCTGTCCAGCGTGATCCTGCCGCCCAGCAGGCGCGAAAGCTCGCGGCTGATCGACAGGCCAAGGCCCGTGCCGCCGTACTTGCGGCTGATCGTACCGTCGGCCTGGCGGAAGGCCTCGAAAATGCTCTCCTGCTGCTCGCGAGCGATGCCGATGCCGGTGTCGGTTACCGCGAAGGCCACCTCGTCCTCGCCGGCCGCGGCGATGGCCAGGGTCACCTGGCCGCCCTGAGTGAACTTGAAGGCGTTCGACAGCAGGTTCTTCAGCACCTGCTCCAGGCGCTGGCGATCGGTCTCCAGCACGTTGGGAGCGTTCTTGGCGACCTTGATCTCGAAGCCCAGCTTACGCTCGTCCGCCAGGGGCTGGAACAGCGAGCGCAGGTCGCCGGTCAGGCGCTGCAGCGGCAGGTTCTCGGGTCGCACCTCGATATGACCGGCCTCGATCTTCGAGAGGTCCAGGATGTCGTTGATCAGCGTCAGCAGGTCGTTGCCCGAGGACTCGATCGTCTGGGCGAACTTGACCTGCTCGCTGGAGAGGTTGCCGGCCGGATTGTCGCTGAGCAGCTTGGACAGGATCAGCAGCGAGTTCAGCGGCGTGCGCAGCTCGTGGCTCATATTGGCCAGGAAGTCGGACTTGTACTGGCTGGCCTGGGCAAGTTCGCGGGCCTTCAGCTGGACGGCAGAGCTGGTGCGTTCCAGCTCGTCGCGTTGGGCTTCCAGGGTCGAGGCCTGTTCTTCCAGCTGGCTGTTGGTCTGCTCCAGCTCGACCTGCTGCTGCTCGAGGCGGGTCTGGGATTCCTTGAGGGCGCGGCCCTGTTCCTCCAGCTCCTCGTTGGAGACGCGCAGCTCCTCGCTCTGGACCTGCAGTTCTTCGGACTGGCGCTGGGTCTCTTCCAGGGCGTTCTGCAGCTGCGAGCGGTAGCGGGCCGAGCGCAGCGAGACGCCGATCGCGCCCGAGGCCTGGCTCAGCAGCTCCAGGATCTGTTCGTCGACCGTATGCAGGAAGCCCAGCTCGATCACGGCGTTGACCATGTCATCGGCGTGGGTGGGCACCAGGACGAGATGCTTGGGCTTGTCGCGGCCCAGCGCCGAACCGATGGTCAGGTAACCGTCGGGTACGTCGCGAACGATGGTCGCGTGGCCCTCGGCCGCCACCTTGCCCAGCAGGCCCTCGGTCAGGTTGAAGCGCAGCGGCGTCTCGGCGTCGGCGGGGATGCCCAGGGCGGCGGCGCGATAGAAGTGACCGTTCTCGCCCTTGAACAGCGCGCCGGCCTGGAAGCCCACATATTGCGACAGGAAGCGCAGGATGCTGTCGCTCAGCTCCTCGACGGTCTTGTCGCCGATCATGGCTTCGGAGAGGCCGACCTGGCCGGCCTGTAGCCATTGCTGGCGGGCGCGGGCCTGACTGCTGCGGCGGATCAGGGCGAAGACGGCGAAGGTCAGCAACGCGCCCAGCACGGCCGACAGCACGCTGCTGACCGTGGCGGTGCGATGGGCGATATCCATTTCCTTCAGGCGGATATCGCGCAGGCGGTTTTCCTCGCCGCGCATGACGTCCAGGCGCTGGCGGATGGCGTCCATCTCGGTCTTGCCGCGATCGGTCAACACGACGGCCAGAGCCGCTTGCGGGCCTTTGGTGCGCTGGAGTTCGACGGTTTCCGCCAGCTCGGCCAGCTTGGCGTCGATCTGGCGCTTGAGCTGGATGTGGCTGGCCCTCTGGATGGCGTTGTCCTTGGTCAGGTCGCCGAGGGCCTCGGTACGGCTCGTCGCTTCGGTCACCGCCCGCTGATAGGGCGCCAGGTAGCGTTCATTGCTGGTGAGCAGGTAGCCGCGCTGACCGGTCTCGGCGTCCTGGACCGTCGCGAGCACGTCGTCCAGCGCGATCAGCACCTCGTGCGTATGCCAGATCTGCTCGCTATCGGTCCGCAGCGTCTCGATGTTGCGATAGGCGATCGTGCCACTGATCAGGAAGAAGGCCAGCGCCAGGCCCATGCCCAGCGCCGACCACAGCTCCGCCCTCGTGCCGGTCTTGGACGCGTTGCGTGGTTCGATCAGGGACATGCGGTTCTCGAAATCGGGAGTGTTCGGTGAAGCCCGGCAGCCGGGATGGGCGATCTTGCGAGTCTCAGCAAGTGCGCGGGTGTGGGGCGGTCCCGGCGAACCGGACCGGGTAACCGACTTCGCGCGCGCGGACAGTCGGCCTGCCGACGCAAAGCACGCATATACGCTTGAAAGTCACTGGATATCCCCGACCGCGCGCCCCATCACGCGAGCCTCTAACGGCGCGGGGCGGCGAAGGTTCCGTCCGAGGGCGGAAAAGCTTGGCCTTAAGATCGGGCCGCTGTCGGCGCGGGCCAAATCGCGCCACAAGAACGCCGCTGTAACTCGCTTAGGAGAGCGCCCGTGACGGATGAAGCCGAGCTCAACGCCAAGCACAACGCCAAGATGGCCAAGGTCCAGGTCGCGCGCGCCAAGATGATGGCCGAGCGGCAGATCGAGAAGGGCCTGCTGATCGTCAACACCGGCCCCGGCAAGGGCAAGACCACGGCGGCGCTGGGCATGGTCTGCCGCGCCATCGGCCACGGCCAGAGGGTCTCGGTGATCCAGTTCGTCAAGGGCGCGCTGCAGACCGGCGAGAAGGTGGTGTTCGACGCCTTCCCCGATCAGGTCGAGTTCAAGCCGATGGGCGAGGGCTTCACCTGGGACACCCAGGATCGCGCCCGCGACATCGCCGTGGCCCGCGAGGCCTGGGAGACGGTCAAGGCCCGCATCGCCGACCCCGAGATCGACATGGTGGTGGCCGACGAGCTGAACATCGTCCTGCGCTACGACTACCTGCCGACCGACGAGGTGGTCGAGGCGATCGTCAACCGTCCCGAGGGCAAGCACGTGATCGTCACCGGGCGCAACGCGCCCCAGGCCTTGATCGACGCCGCCGACCTCGTCACCGAGATGGCGGTGGTCAAGCACCCGTTCCGCTCGGGCGTGAAGGCCCAGGCGGGGATCGAGTTCTAGCCGCGCCTCGCTTCGGTCTGGACCGGACTGAAACTCGTAACGTATACGATTGCTTGAAGCCTAAGCGGCGCAAGGGGAGAAGCGCATGAGGATCCTGGCAGCGGCCTTCAGCGCCCTCGTCCTGGCCACCACCGGCGCAGCCATGGCGGCGACGCCGTACGAGCAGCAGGTCACGCAGGGCGACTATGTCGTCCCGAGCTTCACGTTCAAATCGGGCGAGAGCCTGCCGAACCTCAAACTGCACTACCGCACGTTAGGCCAGCCCAAGCGTGACGCCCAGGGCCACGTGACCAACGCGGTGATGGTCCTGCACGGCACCGGCGGCTCCGGCGCGCAGTTCCTGCAACCGCAGTTCGCCGATGAGCTCTACGGCCCCGGCCAGCCTCTCGACATCACCCGCTACTACGTGATCCTGCCCGACGGCATCGGCCACGGCGGCTCGTCCAAGCCGAGCAACGGCCTGCGCGCCAAGTTCCCGCACTATGGCTATGCCGACATGGTCGAGGCCCAGCGCCTGCTGCTGGTCGACGGGCTGAAGGTCGACCATCTGCGCCTGCTGATGGGCACCTCGATGGGCTGCATGCACGGCTTCATGTGGGGCGAGGCGCATCCAGGCTTCGCCCAGGCGATCATGCCGCTGGCGTGCGCTCCGGTGCAGATCGCCGGCCTGAACCGCGTCTGGCGCAAGGCGGCGATGGAGTCGATCAAAGCCGATCCCGCGTGGATGGGCGGCGACTACCAGCAGCAGCCGGTCCTGGGCCTGCGCGGCGCGGTCAGCCTGCTGCTGGTCGCCGGCTCGGCCCCGCCGAACTGGCAAGCCCAGGCGCCGACCCGCGACGCCGCCGACGCCTTCTTCGAGGAGCGCTTCGCCAAGGACCTGCCCACGCGCGACGCCAACGACATGCTGTATCAGCTGGCGGCGTCCGGCGACTACGACCCGTCGGCGGACCTGGAGAAGATCACCGTGCCGGTCACCTGGGTGAATTCCAGCGACGACTTCATCAACCCGCCCAGCCTGGGCATCGCCGAGCCGGCAGCCAAGCGGCTGAAGAACGGCAAGTTCATCCTGATCCAGGCTACGCCCGACACACGCGGCCACGGCACCCACACCTGGGCCAAGTTCTGGAAGACGGACCTGGTCGAGCTCCTAGCGCGGTCCGAAAAGCGCTAGGCGGCGGGCGAGGGGACTTTCTCGGCCGAGACGGGGTTCAGGGCGATCGCACATCGCCCTGCGATCCTCGGATCCGTGCGCGGCGCGCTCGCGACTTGCTTCGGTGCTAATACCATATACGATATCGTGAATGCTGACGCTTGGGGAGGCGAAGATGCGTGCGAGCGGTGTGCTCGGCCTCGACGACATGGCCCGCCTGAATTGACCCGTGGGCCGGCAAGCGTGACCTTTCCGGCAATAGCCCAAACCTCCCGCCCGTGCTGCTGGCGGCGTCCTGATCACCCGCTTTCAAGTCCATGGAGACTGCCCTTGTTCGTTCGGTCCCTGATGCTCGTTTCCGCCCTGGCCCTGATGGCCGGCGCCCCGGCGGTTTCGCTGGCCCAGACCGCCGCGCAGCCGGCCGCGACGGCTACGGACGCCGATGCTCGCCTCAAGGCGCTCTATGACACCGAGTGGGCCTGGCGACAGAAGGAGTTCGGACGGCTGGCCAGCGACGCGCCGTTCAGTGGCGGCGCCGGCACGCTGCAGCATGTCGATGCGGCCACCCAGGAGGCTCGCCTGGCCTACTGGACCAAGACCCTGGCCGAGCTGAACAAGATCCCCGCCGACCAGCTGTCGCCTGAGGAAAAGATCAACGCCGCGGTGCTGCGCCCCAGCCGCGAGGCCTTCGTCGCCCAGGGCAAGTACCGGACCTGGGAAGCGCCATTCAACGCCGACACTCAGTTCTGGTCGGGCCTGGCCGCCCGCAGCAGCTATTCCAGCGCCGAAGGCTATCGCCGCTACATCGGCCGCATGCGCGACGTGCCGCGCTATTTCGACGAGCAGATCGCCAACATGAAGGCCGGCGTGGCCCGCGGCTACACCGTAC
>JAEXJH010000126.1 GCA_023445955.1 Pseudomonadota bacterium | reverse complement strand
GATGCTGCGCCTGAGGTGTCTGGCAGGGGATATCGACTGGGCCCTCAAGTGGGGCGAAGCCGAGGCCGCCAAGGCCAAGAGCCACGAGGACAAGAAGAAGGCTTTCCGCCGCTATCAGGACCTGGTGCTTGAACTCGGCAAGGCCTACGCGCTCGCCTCCGCCAGCGACGACGCCAGAGAGATCCGCGACGAGGTCGGGTTCTTCCAGGCCGTCCGCGCGGCCATCGCCAAGAGCACCCTCAGCGGCAAGATCAGCGCGAAGGATCGGGCCTTCGCCGTACAGCAACTCATCGACCGCGCCGTGGCCTCCACCGAGATCGTGGACGTGCTGAAGGTCGCGGGGATTGAGACCCCGGACATCTCGATCCTCTCCGACGAGTTCCTGGTCGAAGTTCAGGGTATGGAGAAGAAGAACCTCGCGCTGGAGGCCCTGCGCAAGCTCCTGAACGGCGAGATCGTCAGTCGCTCCAAGACCAACGTGGTCGAGAGCCGGGCCTTCTCGGCTCGTCTTGAGGAGGCGGTGGCCCGCTATCACGCCGGGGCGCTGTCGGCCGTGGAGATGATTTCCGAGTTGATCGCCATGGCGAAGGACTTGAAGGCTGCCTACCAACGCGGCGAGGACCAGGGCCTGAGCCCGGAGGAGCTGGCGTTCTACGACGCGCTTGCTGAGAACCAGAGCGCGGTGGACGCGATGGGGAATGAGAAGCTCCGGGTAATCGCCCACGAGCTACTTGAACAGCTTCGTGCAAACGTCACCGTCGATTGGCAGCATCGCGAGAGCGCTCGAGCCCGGATGCGGATTTTGGTGAAGCGCATCCTGCGCCACTATGGCTATCCACCGGATCTCGCGGATGACGCGGTGCAGACCGTGCTAGCTCAGGCGGAGGTGCTGCTGCGGGAGGTCTCGGGCGGGGCACATCCGTAGAAGTCGTGCTGACTCGGCATCGACGCCGAACGGGACTTCTGCTAGCTTTATTGAGCCCGGTCGACCGCCGAGAAGTCGCGCGCCGACCCGCCCCACGGCCTCTGAAATCGCACCTCGGCCGTTTCCATCCCGAAAAGCCCAACCTGCTGAATCCCACCCGGATTCAGGTGACTACGAATCTGAGGGTCGGACGTTCGAATCGTTCCGGGCGCGCCATTTTCTCCAAGATCTTGATTCTACTGAGATCTTTGGAGGGCAGGAGCGGAATTGTCAACTCAATTTGCAACGCTTTTTCGGCCTAGATGGGTCGCATGAGCTTCCCGTATTCGGGATGCGTGCGTTGGCAGGCGGCGGTTCAAAGTTGATGTGCGCGCCGGGTCGGACGTTCGAGCTTGAGTGCGGGGGCGCTCGCGGAGAAGCGTGGGCACCGTATGAGCAATCTTTATTGGCTGACGGACGAGCAGGCGGCGCGACCGCGGCCGCACTTCCCCAAAGCCACGGCAGACCCTACGACGCGGACCGCTTCACCCTAACTACGCGTTGAAGCCGCCGTCCGCCGTGACGATCGAACCCGTGACGTAGCTGGCCGCGGGGCTGGCGAGGAAGGCGACCACGGCGGCAAGTTCAGCCGTCGTGCCGTAGCGCCCGAGCGCAACCATCCTGCGATTGTCGTCAGCCGACGCGCCATCGGCTGGGTTCAGTTCCGTGTCGATCGGGCCGGGCTGGACCAGGTTCACGGTGATGTTGTCGGGGCCAAGCTCGCGTGCGAGGCCGCGCGTGAAGGCCAGGTGCGCTGATTTTGTCAGAGCGTAGAGCGTCAGGCCTGGGAAGGGCACGCGCTCGCCGAGGTTGGAGCCGATCGTGATGATGCGGCCGCCATCCTTCAGGTGCGGTATCGCCGCTTGGGACGTCAGCACCGTGCCGCGGATATTAATGTGCAGCAGCGTGTCGATGTCGTCGAGCGTGGCGTCGGCAAGCGCGCTCGGACGGAACGTGCCGGCGTTGTTGACGAGAATGTCCAGACCGCCGAGTTCGCTCGCCGCGGTGTTCACCAGGCGCGAAATGGCGGCTGGATCCGCCGCATCGGCCTGCACGGCGATGGCGCGGCGCCCCATCGTCTCGATCTGCGCCACGATCTGCTGCGCACGGTCTGCGGCCCGCTCGTAGCTGATCGCCACGTCTGCGCCGTGTTCCGCCAGCGCAAGCGCGACGCCCGCGCCGATACCGCGTCCGCCGCCGGTCACCAGCGCGCGTTTGCCTTGAAGGCTAGTCATGGGCGTTCTCTTTGATTTGCTCGCCACCGAGCGCGAGCGTGTCTGGACGAGGGCCACTCGGCTGGCGCTCAACGGATCCGCGCGGCCGTCAGCCGAAGACGGCGGCGGCGTGAAGCAGATCGGTGTATTCCCTCACCTGCGCGATCCTCCCATCGCGGAGGACGAAGAGCATGAGGTAGTCGTTCGCATAGGTCTTGCCGGTGGTGGTGACGGCCCGGGAGCGCACCTCGCTGGCGACGCGATCGTGCTCGGCCACCATGCCCGTCGGCTCCATGGCGAGATTGCCGTCAAGCCGTGCGTACAGGCCGCGCCAGACATCGGCCATCTCCGCCTTGGTCCAGCTTCCGGCGCCCGGGAACAGGTCTGGCCGGCCGTTCACCCACCAGGTCGCGTCATCGGTCATCATGTCGAGGACGGCCCGGACGTCGCCAGTCCCGAAATGCGCGAGATAGGTCGCGACGACGCGCTTGGCCTCGCCTGGATCTGCGGGGTGTTCACTCGCCCGCGCCACCGGCGGGGGGCCGTTCGCCGGCGCATCGAGGAACGGCGCGGACGCCTCCGCCGGCGGTGAATAGAAGACGTCCTGAATGGTCATCAGGTCGGTAAATTCACGCACGGCCGCGATCTGGCCGTCACGCAGGGTGTAGAGCATGTGATAGCGGTTGTCGTACGTGCGGCCCGCCTTGGTCACGGCATGCGCCCGCAATTCGGCGACGACCTGATCGCCCTCGGCGACCATGCCGACCACGTCCATCCTCATGCCGCCCTGAAGCGACGCGTGGATCTCGCGCAGGAGCGCGCCGTATTCGGTTTTTGACAGGGCGCCGGTCACTGGAAACAGCTCCGGCTTGCCGAGCACCCACCATTGGCAATCGTCGGTCATCGCCGCGAGGATCGCGTCGATCTCCGAATGCTCGAAATGGCTGTTGAACGCGACGACGGCGCGCTTGTTGGCTTCGATCGTCATTGTGACGGCCTCGCATTGCCCCGAAGGGCGCCTTGCATGGAAAGCGAGTCGACCGGTGGCGCCGGCTAACGCAGGCGGCGGCGCCACCGATCAGGTGATCAGGTGATCAGGCGATCCTGACGATCAGTTTGCCGTCGTGGCTGCCGTCGAACAGGCGGAGGAAGGAGTGCGGAATGTTATCGAAGCCTTCCACGAACGCCTCGCTGTACTTGATCTTCCCGTCCGCCACCCACGGGGTCGCTTCGGCGAGGAAGTCGGCATAGCTGTCGAGATGATCCAGGAGGTTGAAGCCCCGTATCTCGATGAACCTGTAGAGAAACAGGTTGAGAAGGCGCGGCAGGTGATCGGCGCGGTCAGGCGGGCTGGTGTCGCTGTATCCGGCGATGGTGCCGTTGATGACGATCCGCGCGTGAGCGTTGAACCGCTCCATCAGCGCTTCGAACATATAGTCGCCGACGTTGTCGAAGAGCCCGTCGATCCCGTCGGGAAGCGCCCGCGCCATCTGACCGGCGAAATCGTCGGCCTTGTAGTCGATGGCGTCGTCGAGCCCGAGCTCGTCTTTCAGGAACGCCACCTTCTTCGGCCCTCCGGCGATCCCGACAACGCGGTATCCCCGCAGTTTGGCGATCTGCGCCGCGATCGAGCCGACGGCGCCTGCCGCGGCCGTGACGACGACGGTTCCACCCGGCTTGGCGGGGAGCAGGCGCAGCGCCGCCCAGGCCGTCAGGCCGGTATGACCCAGCACGCTCAGCCCGGTCGAGACCGGCGCCGCGTCCAGGTCCAGCTTGCGCAGATCCGATCCGTCCGACACGCCATGGTCGCGCCAACCCGACCAGGTCTGGACAATGTCACCGACGGCGAAGGCCGGATTCTGGCTCTGTTCGACAACTGCGATCGTGGGTCCGGGCATGACGGCGCCAACGTCGATCGCCGGCAGCTCCGAGGAGCCGTTGCCCATGAGGTTGCGCTGGTAGGGATCGACTGAGATCAGCGTGTTGCGAAACACGACCTCTCCAGTCTGCGGCGTCGGCACGGGGGCCGATTCCAAGGTGAAGTCACTCAGCTTGGCGGCGCCTTCGGGACGGTTCGCCAGGATAAACTGGCGGCTCGATGCTTCGGTCATGCTTTTACTTTCGCGAATTGTCTTGGGCGACGGCCGCGCGCCGTTTCGTAGGG
>JAEXJH010000125.1 GCA_023445955.1 Pseudomonadota bacterium | reverse complement strand
CATCGACTACCTGTCGCGCATCGTCTTCGACTACCTGGTCAAGAGCGAGCGCCTGGCCTCGCCCAAGTACTTGGTCGGCGAGAGCTACGGCGGTTTCCGCGGCCCGCGCCTGGCCTATGAGCTGCAGACCGATCTCGGCGTCGCCGTGAAAGGCGTGGTGCTGGTCTCGCCGCTGCTGTCCAGCGCCGGCCGCGCCAGCCAGGAAGTCTCGCCCCTGCCGGCCATGTGGACCCTGCCGTCCATCGCCGCCGCCAAGCTGGAGCGCGAGGGCAGGCTGACCGCAGAGAGCATGAAGGCCGTCGAGGACTACACGCGCGGCGAATACATGGTCGACCTGATGAAGGGTTCGGACCCCGCCGCGATCGAGCGCCTGACGGCCAAGGTCTCGGCCATGACCGGCCTGTCGCCCGACTATGTCCGCCGCGCTGGCGGGCGCCTCGAGACCCAGTCGTTCCTGCGTGAGGTGTTCCGCGACAAGGGGCGCCTGGGCAGCCGCTACGACAGCAACGTCACCTCGCTGGATCCCTTCCCGTTCGCGCCTGAGCAGGAGGTCAACGACCCGATCCTCGACGCGATCATCGCGCCGACCACCAGCGCCATCGTCGACTTCACCACCCGCATCGTCGGCTGGAAGCCGGAGGCCCGCTACGAAGCCCTGTCGGGCAACGTCAACCGCCTGTGGGACCGCGGTCGCGGCGCCGACACCGAGTCGGTCACCGATCTGCGCAAGGTCGTCTCGGTCGACCCGAAGCTGAAGGTGCTGATCGTGCACGGCTACAACGACCTGTCGTGCCCGTTCTTCGCCTCGCGCCTGATCGTCGACGCCATTCCGGCGACGGCGGGCGGCCGCGTGACGCTGTCCAACTATCCGGGCGGCCACATGTTCTACAGCCGCCCCGACAGCGGCGCGGCGTTCCGCCGGGACGTCATGGCGCTGTACGGCGCACGCTAAGTCTTCATCGCGCGAGCCGGCCGTCCTCAAGGGCGGCCGGCTCGAACGAGAAGATGACGCTCGGGTCCGGCTTGGCCACGCCCTTGATCAGCTTCTTGTCGCCGGCCGCGTGCAGTAGCCAGCGGATGACGTTCAGGCGCGCGGCCTTCTTGTGGTCGGCGCGGACGCAGATCCAGGGGGCGATGTCGCTGTGGGTGCGCATCAGCATCTCGTCGCGGGCCTTGGTGTAGTCGTCCCACTTGTCCTGGGCGACCTTGTCGAGATCGCTGGTCTTGAAGGCCTTCAGCGGGTCGTCGCGGCGGGCCTTCAGGCGCTCGGCCTGCTCGTCGCGGCTGATATCGAGCCAGAACTTGACGTAGCGCAGGCCGTTCTCGACCAGCATCCGCTCGAAGGCCGGCACGTCGCGCAGGAACTGCTCCTGCTGCTCAGGGCTAGAGAAGTCCATCACCCGCTCGACGCCGGCGCGGTTGTACCAGGAGCGGTTGAAAATCACCGCCTCGCCGCCGGCAGGCAGGTATTCCACGTAGCGCTGGAAGTACCACTCGCTGCGTTCGCGCTCGTTGGGCTTGGGCAGGGCGACGACGGTGGTGGCGCGCTTGGACAGATGCTCGGTGACCCGGGCGATCGTGCCGTCCTTGCCGGCCGAGTCGCGGCCCTCGAAGATCACCAGGATCTTCCAGCCGTCCTTGATGGCCTTCTTCTGCATCTCGATCAGGGCGAGCTGCAGCTGCATCAGTTCGTTGTCGTAGTCGTCGTGCTTGCTCATTCAGTCAGCCTACCCCTGGAATATGCAGTTGAGCTAGAAGGACGAAATGATCCGTCTTTTCGTTCCCAATGACCTCTCCGCCGGGGCCGGCGTCGTGCCCACCGTCGACCAGTCGCGCTACCTGACTTCGGTCATGCGCCTGTCGGTCGGCGCCGAGCTTCTGCTGTTCAACGGCCGTGACGGCGAGTGGCGCGCGACCATCGTCGAGGCGACCAAGCGCGGTTGCCTGCTGAAGGCCGAGGAACAGACCCGGCCGATGCAAACCGGGCCGGACCTCGACCTGATCATCGCCATGGTCAAGCGCAGCCGGGTCGAGACCATCGTCGAGAAGGCCGCCGAGCTGGGCGCGCGCCGGGTGCTGCTGACCATGACGCGCCGGACGAATGTCGACTTCGTCAAGCTGGGTCGCCTGGACGCCATCGCCATGGAGGCCGCCGAGCAGACAGGCCGCCTGGACGTGCCGCAGGTCGCCGACCCCGAGAAGCTGGACAAGATCCTCGACGCCTGGGATCCGGCTCGCCGCTTGGTCTTCTGCGACGAGGGCGGCGACGCCAGGCCGGCGATCGAAGCGCTCGCCGGAACCGGCGGTCCCGCCGCCATCCTGACCGGTCCCGAGGGCGGGTTCGCGCCCGAGGAACGCGAGCGCCTGCGGGGGCTTTCGTTCGTCACGCCGGTGTCGTTGGGCCCGCGCATCCTGCGGGCCGACACCGCCGCGATCTCGGCCATGACGCTCTGGCAGGCGGCTGCCGGCGACTGGCGCTAAAATATATGCTGAAGGTCGCCTCTTGAGGTTCGCAAAGAAAACGCCCAACTGGGCGTGACCGAGTTTCGCCGTCGGTGGAGAGAATGGGCCTCTCCTCCCGTAGCCACCACACCCTGGGGAGGGACGGCTTGCATGGCCGACACCACTAGCGTTCAAGACCGTCAGCTGACGCTCGCCGACCTGACCGAGTATTTCGCCAAGGGCAGCAAGCCCAAGGAAGCGTTCCGCGTCGGGGCCGAGCACGAGAAGTTCGGCTTCTATCTGGGCGCGAACACGCCCGTGCCCTACGAGGGCGACAAGGGCGTGCACGCCCTGCTGACGGGGCTGCAGCGCTTTGGCTGGAAGCCGGTCATGGAAGGTCCGACCATCATCGGGCTGGAGCGCAACGGCGCCAATGTCAGCCTGGAGCCGGGCGGCCAGTTCGAGCTGAGCGGCGCGCCGCTGCTGACCATGCACGACATCTGCGAGGAGACCGGCCAGCACCTGGACGAGGTCAAGACCGTCGCCGACGAGCTGGGCCTGGGCTTCGTGGGCCTGGGCTTCTCGCCGCTGTGGACGCGCGGCGAGGTGCCGATCATGCCCAAGGGCCGGTACGTGATCATGCGCAACTACATGCCCAAGGTCGGTAACCTCGGCCTCGACATGATGCTGCGCACCTGCACGGTGCAGGCCAATCTCGACTTCTCCAGCGAAGCCGACATGGTCGCCAAGTTCCGCATGAGCCTGGCCCTGCAGCCGATCGCCACGGCGCTGTTCGCCAATTCCCCGTTCACGGAAGGCAAGCCGAACGGCTTCCTGTCGGCCCGCGCCAACGTCTGGACCGACACCGATCCGAACCGCACCGGCCTGCTGGACTTCGTGTTCGAGGACGGCTTCGATTTCGAGCGCTACGCCCGCTACGCGCTGGACGTGCCGATGTATTTCGTCAAGCGTGGCGACAAGTACATCGACGTCGCCGGCCGCAGCTTCCGCGACTTCATCGAAGGCAAGCTGCCCGAGCTGCCGGGCGAGATCGCCACGCTGAAGGACTGGGCCGACCACACGACCACGGCCTTCCCGGAAGTGCGCCTGAAGACCTATCTGGAGATGCGCGGCGCCGACGCCGGCCCCTGGAGCCGTCTGTGCGCCCTGCCGGCGCTGTGGACCGGCGTGTTCTATGACGACGCGGCGCTCGCGGCGGCCTGGGACCTCTGCAAGGACTGGACGCTGGAGGACCGCGAGGGCCTGCGCCGCGACGTGCCGAAGCTGGGCCTGAAGGCCCAGGTCGCCGGCCGTTCGGCCCAGGACGTCGCCAAGGACTTCGTGGCCATCGCCAAGTCTGGCCTGAAGAACCGCGCGCACATCAATGGCGGCTTCCTGGACGAGACCATCTATCTGGGCGAGCTGGAGCAGATCGCCGACAGCGGGATCACCCCGGCCGAAAAGCTGCTGTCGCTCTACAATGGCGAATGGCAGGGCGACATCAGCCGCGTTTTCACCGACTGCGCCTACTGAACCGCGAAAACGCTCCAGATTCCTCGCCTTGGGCGATCACACTCGTTATGTAGTCGATCTGCATAACGAGGGGTCTTCATGCTGTTTCGCTCCGTCCTGCTCGCCGGCTCTCTGTTGGCCAGCGTCGCCCATGCCCAGACCGCCCCGTCGTCGAACTACGGCGACATCTACGAATTGGGCGAGGTGCGGGTCACGGCGCGGGGCAGCGACGGCGGGCTGATCGGCGGGACGGAGATCAAGGCCGAGGACCTGCGCAAGTTCGACAAGGTCAGCGTCGACCAGGCGCTGGACTTGATCCCGGGCGCCAACGCCGGCAACAGCGGCGGCTCGCGCAACGAGCGCCTGGTGTTCATCCGTGGCTTCGACCGCTTCCAGACCACCCTGTCGATCGACGGCGTGCGGGTGTTCCTGCCGGCCGACAACCGCATCGACTTCGCCCGCTTCCTGACCGCCGACCTTTCCGAGGTGCAGGTGTCCAAGGGCTATGTCTCTGTGCTGGACGGCCCCGGCGGCATCGGCGGCGCGATCAATCTCGTGACCCGCACGCCCCAGGCTCCGTTTGAGGGCGAAGTGCGGCTGGGCGGCGGTTTCGACGCCGACGGCTCGCTGAACAGCACCGCCGTCTCGGGCCGGGTCGGCGGCCGCAGCCAGCACTTCTACGCCCAGCTCAGCGGCGCGCGGAACGAGCGCACCCACTGGGCCCTGCCGGACGGCTATCGCCCGACCACGCTGGAGAACGGCGGCTATCGCGACCACTCCGACAGCAAGGACTGGCGGGTCAACGCCAAGGTCGGCTTCACCCCGCGCGAGGGCGACGACTATTCGCTGACCTATACCCGCCAGGAGGGCTCTAAGAACGCGCCGTTCCATGTCACCGACACCGCCAGCACCCGTTACTGGACCTGGCCCTACTGGAATATCGACAGCGTGGCGCTGCTGACCCGCACCCAAATCGCCGAGCACGCCTGGCTGAAGACGCGCTTCTACCGCAACACCTTCGAGAACGGCCTGTTCTCGTGGGACAACGCCCGCCAG
The DNA here is from genome assembly GCA_023445955.1 of Pseudomonadota bacterium. Classification (GTDB taxonomy): domain Bacteria; phylum Pseudomonadota; class Alphaproteobacteria; order Caulobacterales; family Caulobacteraceae; genus Caulobacter. The sequence goes on along the minus strand of JAEXJH010000125.1, from coordinate 1,205 downwards.
AACACCCAGACGCTGGGGCGGGCCTTCCGATCCTACTATGACGATGTCGCCTACGGCGGGAACGTCGAGCTGGGCTTCCAGCTGACGCCGTCCAACATCCTGAAGGCCGCCGCCTTCTATCGCCGCGACGAGCACGTCGAGTGGCAGACCAGCTACGCCCCGCCGCTGACCGAACCCAAGCAGACCACGATCGAGGCCACCACCTCGATCGCGCTTGAGGACACCCAGAGCTTCGGCCAGAACGTCGACCTGGTGGTCGGCGTCTCGCGCGATCGTCGCGACCTGACGATGGCCCAGGACTACAATTCCAACGCCTTCGTCTTCTATCCGCTGACCGCCGACACCGCCTGGAACGGCCAGGCGGCCCTGGTCTGGCGGCCGACCGACACCGCCCAGGTCCACGCCAGCGTCTCGTCGCGCGCCCGCTTCCCGACCCTGTTCGAGCGCTTCAGCTCGCGCTTCGGCACGGCGATCCCCAACCCGAACATCGGTCCGGAGCGGGCGATCAACTACGAGATCGGCGCACGGGGCGACATCACCCCGTTCGTCACGGTCGAAGGGGCGGTGTTCTACAGCGACGTCCGCGACGCCCTGATCTCGATCCCGGTGGCCCTGGGCGCGCCGTTCGGCACGGTCAGCCAGACCCGCAATGTCGGCGATGGCAAGTACTACGGGGCCGAGGCCTCGGTGACGGCCCGCGTCTCGCCGGCCCTGACCCTGGGCGGCAACTACACCTACCTGCACCGCGACTTTACCGACCCGACCAACGCCGCGTTCCGGCCGCAGGGCGTGCCGAACCACAAGCTGTTCGTCTATGCCGACTGGAAGGTCGTGCCGCGCCTGACCCTGACGCCCAGCGTCGAGGCGGCCTCCAAGCGCTGGACGGTGACGTCCAGCACGCTGATCACGCCGATCCGCTACTACAAGACCGGCGCCTATGTGCTGGCCGGGCTGACGGCGCGGGTCGAGGTGACGCCGAAGGTCGACGTGATCGTCAGCGCCCGCAACCTGCTGGACCAGAAGTATCAGCTGGTCGATGGTTTCCCCGAGGAAGGCCGCAGCTTCCGCACCGACCTGCGGATCAAGTTCTAGGAGCCGCCATGCGCATCGCCATTCTCCTCGCCGCCCTGGCCCTGCCGGTCGCCGCCCACGCCCAGATGGCCCCGGCCACGCCCGCGCCGGCCTGCGCCGCCATGGACGAGGCC
>JAEXJH010000124.1 GCA_023445955.1 Pseudomonadota bacterium | reverse complement strand
TTAGCTGGTCGGCTGGCGGGCGCGAAACCGAAGGCGCCGGTGCGGCGAGCCGCCGGGCGCGCGACTATGCATTTCCATAGATTGCCCGGAATCCGCCGCTCGATAGCTTGCGGGGCGCACAGCGTCGAAGGGGCCGTCGAGCATGCAAGGCGGTCGGACCGGTCGGACGGGAGCCCGCCCCGGCTCAACTGACGACGATGTCGCCATGGACGATCGCCTTGGCGATCGCCTGGCCGACCGTCGCCGCGCCCAGTTTCTGGCGGGCGCGACGCAGGTGGAGCTCGACCGTGACGCGCGAAATGCCCAGGGCGTGGGCGACCGCGTCGTGCCGCTTGCCCTCGGCGAGGTAAAGCAGGCAGTCGCGCTCGCGCGTAGACAGCGGCTTGCGGCCGGACCAGTCGCGCCAGACCTGCCGGATCGAGGCGTGATGGAAGATGTGCGCGATGCTGATCAGGGCCGCCGCGTGCTCCTGCAGCACCATGGCGAACTCGCGCTCGGGCATCGACGAGCCGAGATTGATGGCGCCGACGGGCGAGAACGGATTTTGCGGACCCACGACCGGGACGCAGAGGCTGGCGCGCAAGCCGGCCTCCACGCCCTGCAGGGCGGTCGACTTGTGCTGGTCGGCGATGAACTCGATATCGCTCTGCCCCCAGCGGTAAGGGGTCATGTTCCGCGCCTGCGCACGCGCGACATGGAGGTCGGTGACCGCCAGGTTCTCCGCGAAGTAGTGGCTCATCCAGTCGTCGCTCATAGTCGTGAGGAACTGGATGTCCGCGTTTTCCAGCTCCGCCGCCGGATCGAGGATGCCGTAGTTGATGGTGTCCAGGCCCAGGGCGGCGAGACCGCTGGTCAGCGTGGAAAAGCGCTCGGTCACGGTCGCCGCCCGAGCGAGATCGCGGATCAGCTGGTCCCCATCGAAGCCGTTCATACGCCTTGCCCCCGCCTTGCGCCCGACAGTCGAACGCCGAGGCGCGCACGGCAAGGCGGATCTGCGGAATTGGCGCAATCACACGGCGCGGCGCGCCAGACCTTTTGATTTCGACGGGGGAGCGAGCAACTTGGCTGACTATCACGGCACTGCGGGTGCGGACACGCTGGATCAGGTCGCCCTGGGCCTGGCGGATGGGACCAACATCTATGGCGAGGGCGGCGACGACGTCATCGTCATCCGGAACGGCAACGCGGTCGGCGGCGCCGGCAACGACACCATCCGCGGCGCGAGCGCCAACGCCTCGATCGCCTATTGGACCTCCACCGCCGGCGTGACCGTCAACCTGGCCACGGGAACCGCGCAAGACGGCCTGGGCGGCACGGACACGCTGAGCGGGATCTTCACGGTCCAGGATTCCAACTACAGCGACAAGATCACCGGCAGCGCCGCCAACGAGACCTTCTGGCTGAGCGGCGGCAGCGACACCGTGGTCGGCGGCGGCGGGACGGACACCGTGGTGTTCTATGACCGCAAGGCCAGCGAAGCGACGATCACCTACGACACCGCGACCAAGACCTTCACGGTCAAGAAGCACTTCGCCAACGGCGACAACGGCGTCACCACCCTGACCGGGGTCGCCAGGATCCAGTTCAAGGGGCCGAACTCGGACAATGTCACCATCACCGCGGGCAACTACCTGTCCAGTGGCCAGTACGTGTTCGGCAACACGCTCTATGCCAACACCGCGACGATCGCGGGCATTCAGCAATTCCTGGTCGCCGACTTCACGGGCGACGGCAAGGCCGACGTCTTCGTGCCGACGATCGACTACGCCACCAATTTCAACGTCAGGAGCCCCGAACTGCTGTTCGCGGGCTATGGCCAGGGGCGCTTCACCAACGTCACCGCCACGACCCTGCCGTCGACGGCGGCGGGCTACTACGTGGCGCGGGTGCTGACCGGCGACTTCAACAACGACGGCCGTCCCGACATCTTCGTGCTGGAGTCCGGTCCCGACCGCGAACCCTTCCCCGGCGGCCAGAACCAGCTGCTGCTGTCGACCGCGAACGGAACGTTCGTCGACGCCAGCGCCAACCTGCCGCAGATCAAAATCTTCTCCCACGGCGGCGCGGTGGGCGACATCAATGGCGACGGTAACCTGGACGTGGTGGTCTTCGCCATCAACGCCTACTCGCAGAACACCCCCGTCGGCCCGGCCCTGCAGATCCTGATGGGCGACGGCAAGGGCGGGTTCACGTTCGACGTCACCAGCCTGCCCAAGTCGTACCAGCGCACCAACTATGACGGCGGCAACACCTGGGGCGCGCTGATCGACGTCAATGGCGATGGCAAGGTCGACCTGATCGCCGGCACGTGGAACGAGGCCCCGCGTCCCAGCGAGGTCTATCTGAACGACGGCAAGGGGTTCGCGAGCGCTTCGCCCATCACCCTGCCGGCGTCCGGCGTCAGCCACGAGTCGGTCATGCAGGTTACGCCGATCGACCTGAACGGCGACGGCCTGATCGACCTGGCCCTGTCGATCACCAATGGCGGCGCGATCGGCTCCAGCGACTTCTACACGGTGGCCTACATCCAGCTGCTGGTGAACGACGGCGGGGGCAAGTTCCACGACGAGACGCAAGCGCGCCTGGCTCAGAGCGCGGCCTCGCCCACCGGAACGGGCCTGCCGCTGCACTGGTACAAGTTCCTCTCCGCGGTCGACGTCAATGGCGACGGCTTCAAGGACCTGCTGGCCAGCGGCGACAACGGCACGGGCTCGGTGATCTTCCTCAATGACGGCGCGGGGCGCTTCAAACAGCTGTCGGTCGGCCTGCCCGGCGTGGCCACGCCCCTGACCGACGCCACCGGCAAGGCCTACGCCTTCGCGGTCGACGACAACGGCGTGTTCAAGGTGATCGCCAACGACCTGCCGTCGGCGGCGCCCGTCCTGGCGGCCTTCAACAACATCCTGCGCGAGACCGCGCCGACCGCCGCGCATCTGGACCTGCGCGGCCAGGCGCTGGTCGGCGTCAGCGCGGGGCAGGAGACCCTGGCCCAGGCCACCGCCGACATCGTCAAGGCCGCCAGCGCCACGACGTCGGTGGCGACCCTGGCCTATCAGTTCTTCACGGGAAAGATCCCGACCCTGGGCGGCATCGACTTCCTGGTCTCGCCGACCGGACCCAACGCCACCAATCTCAACAGCGCCTATTACGCCAAGTTCGACGTGATCAACCGCTACATCAACTTCGCGGTGAACCTGGGCAAGAACGGCGAGGCCCAGGACAGCTTCCTGGCCAGCTATGGCGGCTTGAGCCTCTTCGACGCGACCAAGAAGGCCTATGGCGTGATCTTCGGCGCCACGCCGACGGACGCCAAGGTCCATGCGCTGATCGACACCCGGGTCGACTACCTGGCCTATTACGGTGGCGACGGCGCGACCGGCATCGGGACCAAGGCGGCGATGGTGGGCTTCCTGCTGGCCGCGGCGGCGACCGAGCATGTCGGCCTATACGCCAAGGCCAACGACGCCTTCCTGACCGACCTGGCCGACGGCGCGACGTTCGCCGTCGATCTGATCGGGGTCTATGGCAAGGCCGAGTACGTCTACGGCGGTTGAAGCCCGCCCGCTACGACGCCCGGATCTTCACGACCTTCGAGGGGCCGCTCTGGCGCAGTTCCTCGACCAGGTCGAACAGGTGGGCGCGGACGGCGGCTTCGTCGCCGATCTCGGCCAGGGCGTCGAGGGCCTCGAGGCGCTCGGGTTCGATGACCGGAGCGTCGGCCAGGCGCAGGGCTTCCATGATGCCGGGCGCCTTGGGTCGGGCGACCTCGTTGGCGTCGACCAGGGTCTCGGTCAGCTTCTCGCCGGGACGCAGGCCAGTGATCTGGATCTCGATGTCCTTGCCGGGCGCCAGGCCCTGCAGCTCGATCATCCGGCGGGCCAGGTCGATGATCTTGACCGGCTCGCCCATCTCCAGGGTCAGGACGCCGGCGTCGGGTTCGGAGGCGATGCGCGACAGGGCCACGGCGCGCAAAACGAGCTGCACGGCCTCGGGGATGGTCATGAAGTAGCGCTCGACCGCGGCGTCGGTCAGGGTGATCGGGCCGCCGCGGGCGATCTGGCTCTGGAAGATCGGCACCACCGAACCGGCCGAGCCTAGCACGTTGCCGAAGCGTACGATGCTGACGCGCATGTCGCCGCCGCCGCCGTACTGGCGGGCCACCGCTTCGGCGACGCGCTTGGCCGCGCCCATCACGCTGGTCGGGGCCACGGCCTTGTCGGTCGAGATCAAGGCCAGGTGCGCCGCGCCGCAGGCCTTGGCCGCGATGGCGACGTTGCGGGTGCCCAGAACATTGGTGCGCACGCCCTCGCAAGGGTGGTTCTCGACCAGGGTGACGTGCTTGAGCGCCGCGGCGTGGAAGATGATGTCGGGGCGCTGCTCGGCGAACACGCGCTTGACCCGGGCGGCGTCGCGGACGTCGCACAAGAGCTCGCGGCGCGGCATGCTGGGCCAGGTCTGGGCCATCTCGCGGTCGATGTGGAACAAATTGTATTCCGAGGCGTCGACCATGGTCAGGTGGGCGCAGCCGCTGGCGGCGATCTGGCGGCACAGCTCAGAGCCGATGCTGCCGCCGGCCCCGGTGACCAGCACGCGGCGGCCCGACACCAGGGCGCGGACGGGTTCGGGGTCGAGGCGCACGGGCGGACGGCTGAGCAGCTCCTCGATGCTGATCTCGCGCAGCGAGGCGGCGGCCGTCGTATCGGCCCCCATCTCGACCACGCCGTGGCGGCGCAGCAGACGCACGCCCTCGGTCTTCAGCCGGCCCAGGCGCTCGGCGCCGAAGGTGCTCATGGCGCTGTCGGTCAGGAACAGGATGGCGGAAGGCGACAGGCCGCTGTCGCGCAGGCGGGCCAGCACGCGGTCGAAGTCGGCGATGGCGCCCAGCACGCAGACGCCGCGCAACTCGTCGCCCGTTTCGCGGTCCAGCGGCGAGACCACGCCGATCGGGGCGTAGCGTTCGCCCAGGCCCGCCGGGGCGCGCAGGAAGGCTTCAGCCTCGTTGGCCGAGCCGATGATCAGCAGGCGCGGCAGAGCCGGTTGCATCGAGGCCGGACCCAGGCGCAGGACCGAATCGAACAGCTGGCGCTCGTGCAGGCTGCGGCGGATGACGCGCAGGGCCGACAGGAAGGTGGCCTGGATCAGGGCCGCGCCGGCGACCATGCGCAGGCCGCCGTCCACGCCGCGATGCACGAAGCGGGTGATGACCAGGAAGGCGACCGCGGTCAGCACCGCCGAGCGGAACAGGCGCAGGTGGTCGCTGGCGGAGACGAAGCGCCAGGGCGCGCGCTCGACGCGGAACAGCAGTTCGACGATCAGCGCGCCCACGCCGTAATAGCCCGCCTGCAGCAGGGTGTCGGGCGTGAAGGGCATGTCGATGACGAGGTAGCGCCCGACCAGCAAGGCCAAGGCGGCCAGCAGGACGTGGGTCGCGATCTTGCCTGCATGCCCCATGAAACGAACCTCTCGGCCTGTAGGTCGGGTCGCGCCCGTGAAACTCATCCGGGCTTAGCACGCGAAATTGTCGCCGTCGCGGTTTCAGCCGCGGCGCAGGGGCAGAACTTCGACGACGGCGTCCGCCGAGGCGGCGGGCGCCCCGGCCCGCCGTCGTAGCAAAGCATCGGCCCGGGCGAAGACGCCGACCAGCGAGGAATCCTGATCGGGGAATGCGCGGACGATCGTTCGCCCCTCGGGATCGGTGGACAGGGCCGCGCGCATCCAGTGCTCGCGCGGGCCGGTGGCGGGCAGGGGCTGGTCCAGGCGGGCGGGGACCAGGCGGACTTCCGCGTCGCCGCCGGTCAGGGCGGCCAGCAGCGGCTTCAGGAAAAGCTCGGCGCAGACCAAGGCCGAGGCCGGATTGCCCGGCAGGCCCAGCACGCGGCGGCCGTCTGCGAGCTTTCCGGACCAGGTCGGCTTGCCCGGGCGCAGGGCGACGGTTTCGAGGGTGAGCTCAAGGCCCAGGGTCTTCAGGGCCGGCTTGACCAGGTCGTGGTCGCCGACCGAGGCGCCGCCGATGGTGACGATCAGGTCGGCTTCGACCGGCGCCACCGCCGCCGCGATGGCCGCCGCGTCATCGGCCTGGGCGCTCAGGCGGAAGGCTTCGCCGCCCCAGGCTTCGACCAGGGCCACCAGGCTGAACGAGCCGCTTTCGAAGATCTGGTCGGGGCGGGGCGCCGCGCCCGGCGGGACCAGTTCGTCGCCGGTGGCCAGGATCGCCACGCGCGGGCGGCGGGCGACGGCGACCTCGGCGAGACCCGCCGAGGCGACCAGGCTGAGCCGCCAGGGATCGATGACGACGCCCGGT
>JAEXJH010000123.1 GCA_023445955.1 Pseudomonadota bacterium | reverse complement strand
GTCCAAATGCGTTAGGAGCGCTCCACAGAATGTCCCAAGACCTTCTCCCCGGCGTCACCGGCGTTCTGGCCCTGGCCGACGGCACGATCCTGCAAGGCGTGGGCTGCGGCGCGGTCGGCGACGCGGTCGGCGAGGTGTGCTTCAACACCGCCATGACGGGCTATCAGGAGATCCTGACCGACCCGTCTTACATGGCCCAGATCGTCGCCTTCACCTTCCCGCACATCGGCAATGTCGGCACGAACGTCGAGGACGTCGAGCAGATCACCGGCGTGGCCGAGACGGCCGCCCGCGGCGCCCTCTTCCGCGACGTCCCGACCGAGCAGGCCAACTGGCGCGCCAACAGCGACTTCGACGCCTGGATGAAGACCCGCGGCGTCATCGGCCTGGCCGGGATCGACACCCGCGCCCTGACCCGCAACATCCGCGAGACCGGCATGCCGCACGGCGTCATCGCCCACTCGCCCGAGGGCAAGTTCGACCTGGACGCCCTGGTCGCCAAGGCCAAGGCCTGGGCCGGCCTGGAAGGCCTGGACCTGGCCAAGGACGCCTCGACCACCCAGACCTTCACCTGGGACGAGGGCCTGTGGTCGTGGCCAGAAGGCTACGCCAAGCTGGACAAGCCCAAGTACGAAGTGGTCGTCATCGACTACGGCGTGAAGCGCAACATCCTGCGCGCGCTCGCCCACGTCGGCGCCCGCGCCACGGTGGTGCCGGCCAACACCTCGGCCGAGGACATCCTGGCCCGCAACCCGGACGGCGTGCTGCTGAGCAACGGCCCGGGCGACCCGGCTGCGACCGGCGCCTACGCGGTGCCTGAAATCCAGAAGCTGGTCGAAAGCGGCAAGCCGGAGTTCGGCATCTGCCTGGGCCACCAGATGCTGGCGCTCGCGCTGGGCGCCAAGACCGTAAAGATGGAACAGGGCCACCATGGCGCCAACCACCCGGTCAAGGACCTGACCACCGGCAAGGTCGAGATCGTCTCGATGAACCACGGCTTCACCGTGGACAGCGAGAGCCTCCCCGCCCCGGTGCAGGAGACCCACGTCTCGCTGTTCGACGGCACCAACGCGGGGATCCAGCTGGCGGACAAGCCGGTGTTCAGCGTGCAGCACCACCCGGAGGCTTCGCCGGGGCCGACGGATAGCCTGTACCTGTTCGAGCGGTTCGCGGGTCTGATGGACGCGGCGAAGTAAGTCGGCTCTCCAAACCTAATAACCGTCATTCCCGCCCTTGTGGCGGGAACCCCTCTCTCCGCCGCAGGTGCGGGAGGGGCGACCTGCTGAGCAGGTCGCTTGCATCTCACGTGTCAGCTGAACCAGGGGTTCCCGCCACAAGGGCGGGAATGACGGGATATATTTGTGACGCGCGGGCTTTGACGGCCGTCGCGTAAACCAAGCCTATCCTCCATAAAACGGAGGAGCCCAGGGATGAACGACACCGACTTCACCGGCCGCCACGTGCTGGTCGTCGGCGGCTCCAGCGGCATCGGCAACGGCATCGCGCACGCCTTCAAGGCGCGCGGCGCAGACGTCGCCGTCTGGGGCACTCGCCCCAGCGCCGCCGACTACGACCCCGCGGACGGCTCCGACCTCACCGGCTTCACCTATGCCCAGGTCGACGTCGGCGACCCCGACGCCATCGAAGCCGCCCCGCCCCCGTTCGACACCCTGGACGTCCTGGTCCTGTGCCAGGGCACGGTCGTCTACAAGCGCGGCGAGTTCGAGCGCGCCGGCTGGGATCGCGTCATGGCGGTCAATCTCGACAGCCTGATGCACTGCGCCCGCCGCTTCAAACCGACTCTCACCCAGAGCCAGGGCAGCGTCATCATCGTCAGCTCGATCTCGGGCCTGAAGGCCAATATCGGCAACCCGGCCTATGCGGCTTCCAAGGCCGGCGCGATCAGCCTGACCAAGACCTTGGGCCAGGCCTGGGCGCCCGAGGGCGTCCGCGTGAACGGCCTGGCGCCCGGCCTGGTCGAGACCAAGCTGACCAAGGTCACCACCGCCAATCCCGAACGCCTGGCCGGGGCGCTGGCGACCATCCCCCAACGCCGGATGGGCACGCCCGCCGACATGGCCGGCGCGGCGCTGTTCCTGGCCTCGCCGCTCGCTTCGTACGTTACCGGCCACACCCTGGTGGTCGACGGCGGCCTGTCCCTTTAGTCCGGAGTTTCGAGCATGAAGGCCCTTCGCTACTACGGCGCCCGCGACGTCCGCTACGAGACCATGGACGACCCGACGCCCCAGTCGGACCGCGACGCCATCGTCAGGATCAGCGCCTGCTCGATCTGCGGCTCGGACCTGCACATCTATCACGGCCACGGCTTCTCGGAGGACCTGGGGTTCTGCGTCGGCCACGAGGCGGTCGGCGAGGTGGTCGAGATCGGCCGCGGCGTCCAGCAGCTGAAGGTCGGCGACAAGGTCATGCTGCCGGCCGCCGTGGGCTGCGGCCGCTGCCGCTCGTGCCTCGCCGGCGTGGTCCAGACCTGTGAATACGGCGAGTTCGGCTGCTATGGCCTGTCGGCGCGGCTGCAGGGCTCGCAGGCCGAGGCCGTGCGCGTGCCGGCCGCCGATATGAACGCGGTGCCGGTGCCCGAAGGCGTCTCGATGGAGCAGGCGCTGATGATGACCGACGCCCTGGCCACGGCCTGGTTCGGGGCGCGCAACGCCGAGGTCCGGCCGGGGTCCAGCGTCGCGGTCATCGGCCTGGGTCCCATCGGCCTGATGGCGGTCGAGAGCGCCTACGTCATGGGCGCGCACCTGGTCTACGCCATCGACCCCGTCC
>JAEXJH010000122.1 GCA_023445955.1 Pseudomonadota bacterium | reverse complement strand
GCCTAACCCAGCACGAACACCGGTCCCCAGGCTACCTGATAGCGGTGCTCGCCGGTCGACAGGTGCGGGCGCAGTTGCCAGGCGCCGGGCTTGAGCACGGTGGGAGGCTGTCCTTCGACATAGGTGGTGGTCAGGATCTCGCCGCCGGGCTCGGACACCGAGAACTGCTGGATGGTCGGCGTCGCGCGCGACAGGGCCGCGGCGATAGCGTCGGCCGAGGCCACGCGCAGTGGAGCAGGGGCGGCCAGGCGGGCGGCGACCTCGGCATAGGCGCCGACGGCGATCACCTGCTGGCCCTTGCGATAGACGCCGTAGCCGACATGGGTGAAGCCCGGCGCCAGCAGATTGGCGCGGTGGCCGGGGCTGGTGCGCCACTGCTCCATGATCTGCTCGGGGCGCACGACGGTGGCGACGTTGCGGCGCATGGCGATGTTCTCGCCCGGCGCGCCGACTAGGTCGCGGGCCAGCAGGCCGACGCGGCTGGCGGGGGAATAGCCCTCGCGCGTCATGTGGTCGAAGACGCTGGTCACGGCGATGTCGGCGGCGTGGGCGCGCGCGGCCAGGGCCAGGCCGTTGTCCCAGGCCAGGGCGCGGGGGCCCTGACGGTCGCGGAAGATGTTGTTGAGGTCGAGCAGGGTCTGCTCGAAGTCCGGGTCGAAGTCGCCGCCCTCGGGCGGGTCGGCCAGCAGGGCGCGCAGGCGGCGGTCGTAGGCGATCCACGGCTGGGGCGAGGCGGCGAACGTCGGTGTCGCGACCAGGGCCAGGCCGCCGCTCAACAGGGTTCTTCGCGCAATCGACGTCATTCCGTCTCCGACAACATTGACAGCGAGGGTCAGGGACCAGACCTAAGACGCATGCGTCCTGTCCGTTCCCTGTGGCTCGCCGGCCCCGAAATTTGGCTTCCCGACAGCGAGGCCCAGGCGGCGCGGCAACGCGCCCTGTGCCTGGACTCCAACCTGGAGGCCATTATTCCGACCCGCATGCCGCCTGACGAGGGCGGCGACGAGCTGCTGGCCCGGCAATTCTACGCATCTCGCATGGCGCAATTGCGCCAGGCCGACGCGGCCGTCGTCAACCTTACCCCGTTCCGCGGGCCCTCGGCCGACACCGCCGCGGTGTTCGAGGCCGGCGTCCTGGCGGGTCTGGGGCGACCGATCTTCGCCTATCTGAACGTCACCAGCGAGGTCGAGGCCGAGTATGTCGCCCGCGTCGACACGACCGTGGGCGCCAGCCTCGACCCCACCGGCGTCTGGCGCGACGGCGACGGCTGCGTGATCGAGGACAACGGCCTGCCGGAAACGGTCATGCTGTGGGGCGAGGCGCGCAAGCTGTTCGTGATCGTCACCCAGGATCCCTTGCGCGACCTGACGGGCCTGGAGTTGTGCCTGGAGTCCCTGGCGCTCTACGCGGAGTAGGACCCTAGCGCCGCGCGGCCGCCAGCAGGGCGCCGTGGACGCGGCCGGCGAACGAAGACGACTTCATGCGATGCTCCCGATGACGGTTGCGGCAGCAAACGCACGAAACGCCCGCAAGCTGCGCCAACCGGCGGGTTTGGCTCATCATGTCGAAATACCGTTGGTTTGCGAACGGTGTGCGTCCTAGCCTGGTGTGGATCGTGGAAACTCCGGGGGGAGACGAACCGTGGCCAATCCAAGCTTTGTCGCCAGCAAGACCTATGACGCGCCAGGCGCGCCGCGCTGGCAGGTGACGCCGTCGACCAACATGATCGTCGGAGACTGGAACGGCGACGGTCGCCAGGACGTGGCCATGACGGGCTACGACTGGCCGAACGGAAAAGTCGCCAGCGCGCTGGTCATCTGGCTGGCGCAGCCGGGCGGGGGATACAAGCTCGCCACCGATCTGCTGGCAGCGCCGGTCCTGACCTATTTCACGCGTATGTGGGCGGTCGCCGACTTCAATGGCGACCAGAAGCTGGACCTTTACCTGGGCACGGTCGGCGATGAGAACTCGGCGACGGGCGAGCCCGATGTCGTGCTGCTATCGACGCCCAACGGGCAGCTGGCCAAGGACACCAGTCCGGCGCTGGACCGTCCCAACTACAGCCACGGCTCGTCGGTCGGCGACATCGACCACGATGGCGACATCGATATCTTCCAGAGCGGCGGCTACACGCTGGGCGGCTCAGAGAACAATCTCGGCTCGCATCTGCTGCTGAACGACGGCAAGGGCAACTTCACCGACGTGACGTCGCGCCTGCCGCAAGAGCTCCAGGCCCCTAACAATCGTCCGGTCTTCGCGTCGGCCATCGCCGACGTGAATGGCGACGGCTGGGCCGACCTGATCATCGGGCACAAGGGCGGCAACAAGATCTCGATCATCACCTATCCGAACGGCACGACCCGGTTCGACTATCAGCCGATCGGCAACCAGGGCGGGGTCTATCTCAACGACGGCAAGGGCGGCTTCGGGACCTTCATCCCGCTGCCGGAGGGCGCGATCCCGATCTGGAATTCCGACACCATCAACATCAAGGTCTTCGACGCCAATGGCGATGGTCGGCCCGACATTCTGTTCAGCAGCTACAACAACGGCATCATCAAGAACGCCGACGGCAGCCTGAGCTATGTGGCCAGTGACGATCCGGTCGAGGGGCAGGGCGTCTATCGCGACCTGGAGCTGTTTCTCAACACCGGTGGCGGAGCCTTCGCCAACGCTTCGGCCAACATCCTCAACTCAGGCAGCGGCAAGGGCGGCTCCGCGCCGATCCACGACATGTACGCCGTCGATCTCGACGGCGATGGCGACCTGGACCTCGTCGGCAACGAAACGGTCAACATGGCTTCGGACCCGCATGCCGGCGTCTTCGCCTGGCTCAATGACGGCAAGGGTGTCTTCACGCCCTTCGACATGGCCGCCATCCTGACCGGCGCCGGACCGGGCGGCGTCTATGCGATCACGCCGTTCGACGCCAATGGCGACGGCAAGATCGATATCGCCTACAAGAGCTCGAACCTGATCGCCGGTACGAACCAGTCTGGCCCCTCATTCTCGGTGTTGCTCAACACAGGCGGCGATACGGCCTCTCAAGTCGCCTATGCCAGCCTGCTGCGCCAACCGAGCGGCGCCCAGGCGGCGCTGGAGTTGTCCGGCAAGGTCGGCGCCGGCGCCATCAGCCTGGCCCAGGCGGTTTCGCAGTTGGTCAAGACGGCCGCCTCGACGACCTCTGTCGCGACGCTGTCCTATGAGTTCTTTACCGGCAAGGTCCCCAGTCAGGTCGGGATCGACTTCCTGATCTCGCCCACCGGTCCCAATTCCACGAACCTCAACAGCGCCTACTACGCCCAGTTCGACACGATAAACCGCTACATCAACTTCGCGGTGAACCTGGGCAAGAAC
>JAEXJH010000121.1 GCA_023445955.1 Pseudomonadota bacterium | reverse complement strand
GGCCGACGGCTTCGCGGCCGTCACCCGCGAACGCGAGCTGCAGGCGCGGGTCGCCGTCGAGGCGGCCAAGTTCCGCTCGGCGTCGCCCGGGGTTTGCCAGAGCAAGATGCGCGAATTCGAGGCCTGCTACGCTCGCGCCAACTGCGGCCAGCCGCCGCCGCCGCCCGGCTATTCGGAGAGCCGATGCGCGGCCATCCCACAACGCCCCCATGTCTGGCGCCCGCTGCTGACCAGCAGCGACTGTGACCGCGCCTGCCAGGATCGCAGCCGCGCCTATTGGGACGCCAAGGAGCAAGAGATCGCGGGCGAGCAGGCGCAATGGGACGCGCAGTGGTCGATCCTTCGCGCCGAATGCCGAGCGGTCGAGGCCCAGCGCGAGCCGCTGGCCGCCTGCCTGCGCGCCCAGCGCAACAGCTGCAATCCCCAGAACATCACCCAGAACAGCTGCGTGGCCGAGCGCGACAGCCGCCCGCCCAGCGTCACCGAGGTGCGCGCCATGATCGCGCGCGAGACCAGCCCGCCGCCGAATGGCTCGAAAGTCCAGACCGCAAAGGCCGAGCCCACCACTCCGGCGGAAATCGCCAACGCCGCCCGGGCGAAGTATCAGCGCCAGCAGGAAGCGATCCTACGCGCCGCCACGCCCGAACTGCCCGCGGCGCCCAAGACCACCGGTCGCAAGACGCCAGACCAACTGAAGGCCGAGCAGGCCGCCGAAAAGCAGGCCAAGGACGAGGCGATCCAGAAATATCTCGCGGCGATGGCCAGCAGCACGACGCTCAAGGCCCGCCGATGCCCCGGCGGCTACTACCTGGTCGGCCTGCGGCCGAAGATCAGACCTGAAGCCGTTCCCTGCATCGACGTGCACTATCGCGCCCAATGCGCCGGTTCGAACGGCTTCAGCGACGGCGTCGGCAAGAACTTCATCGGCATCGCGACCGACTGCTACATGGGCGACACCTTCAAGGTCGAGCCGACGCCCGCCTGCCCTGCCGAGGACGTCAAGGTCACCATCCGCGCCGTCACCACCTGCAGCATGAAGTAGCCGGCAGGGCGACTGCTCAGGCCGCGTCGCCGACCTTCGGGTCGCTGACCGCCACCATCCTCGGCGTGATCAGCCGCGCGGCGTTCACCCGCTCGCCGCGATCCAGGATCTCCAGGTGCACGTGGTCGGTGATACCAGGATAGTGGCCCTGCAGGCTCTCGACCGTGCCGATCGACTGGCCCAGACGGACGGTCTGGCCAACCTCGACGCCGGGCGACACGTAGAAGGCGCGGGCGGCGTAGTTCAGGGCGGGGTTGGTGATCTCGACGAACTTCAGGCTGGTGTCGCCGGCATAGGCGTAGCCGATCTTGGTCACATAGCCCGACATCGGGGCGCGGACGGCCTGGCCGGCGGTGGCGGTGTAGTCGACGCCCTCGTGGTCGCGGCTGCCGCCGTCGCGGCGGGCGCCGAACCAGCCGTCGCCGAAGTCGTCATGGCCGCGCGGAGCCGCGCCGGTCGGGTTGGCGAAGTCGGGCGCGCCGTCGCCGTCGATGTCGGCGCCCTTCCAGACCAGCTCCATCACGGTCGGCCTGGGCTTGTCGGCCTGCAGGTCGGCCAGCAGCTTGACGATCGCCGGCGTTGCCCGCTGGCGCGGGCCCGGACGCTCCATGGCGGCCACCATCATCGGCGCGAGGACGACAGCCAGGCCCAGGACGCAGCGCAGGGCTGCGGCGTTGGCGGTCTTCGCGGTCGATGCGTGCATGGGAAGCTTTCTGCCGGTGAGTGGGTCGCCGGCAGATATGGAAGGGTTAACGCGCCGCCGCCATGCGACCGGACGACGCGGCGAATTCATGCTTAAGCTCTGAATTCATTGGCGAATTTTGGACATAATTGGATGCGCGCGCGATCCAATAGCCCGCTCCTCCCGGCGAAAGCCGGGACCCAGATCTCAATACGTCGATGCTGATTGGAGGAGCGCGGCGCGACTAGAACCCGCCCCAGCGCTTCGCCAACTAGACCCCGGCTTTCGCCGGGGAGAGCGGATAGGGATGATCACCCCAGCAGGTGCCGCACCGTGGACCGCAGCACCGCGGCCAGGGCCTCGCGGTCCAGGTCCGGGTGGTTCACGCCGCGCATCAGCAGGCCGTCGAAGATCATGCCGACCGCCTCGCAGCGGGCCTGGAACTCGGCCTCGGTCCATTCGGGCTTGCGGTCGCGCTCCATCATGGTCTTGGCCAGGGCGCG
Organism: Pseudomonadota bacterium; assembly: GCA_023445955.1. GTDB lineage: Bacteria > Pseudomonadota > Alphaproteobacteria > Caulobacterales > Caulobacteraceae > Caulobacter. The sequence continues at coordinate 5,161 of JAEXJH010000121.1, read as the reverse complement.
CTCCTGCGCGTCGGCGGCGCGGACGATGGCGGCGACCTTGGGATTGCGGGCGGCTTCGGCCACGACTTCCAAGGCCAGGGCCGCGCGGCGCGGGTCGAAGCACTTGTCGATCCCTTCCGGCAGGTGCTCGTCGATCGCGTCCAGCAGGGTGCCCGGCTGGCTTTCCATCTCGGCGAACTTGTCGCGCATCTCGGCCAGATCCTGGGCGACGATGGCGGCGATGATCGCTTCCTTGTTCTCGAAATAGCGGTAGATCTGGCCGACGCTCAGGCCCGCGGCCTTGGCGATGTCGGCCATGCTGGCGCCGTGGAAACCCGACTGCCGCACACGCTCGCAGGCCGCGTCCAGGATCTGCTGGCGACGCGATTCTGGCGAAGGACGGTTCGAATGCGGCTCGTCAGCCATTGATTTTCATGGTCGGCATTACATTTCCGTTAGGTCAGTCGAAGCCGTGGGGTGCAGAGGTTGACTTGCGACAGTACCGCACCTATGTCCAGCCCGCTTGAGAATGAACGTTCATTCTCAGATTGTTCATCATGCCGGCTTCGTCAAGAGCAATAGCTCGCGAAGCCCCCGCATCCCGGGGTCAAATATGCAATTTCAACGCTCGGCCGTGATGACGGCTGTGGGGCTCTCCGCCGTCGCACTCACCCTCGCCGCCTGCGGCCAAGGCAAGAAGGCCGGCGGCATGGGCATGGGCGGTCCGGCCGAGGTCGGCTACGTGGTCGCCCAGACCCAGCCGGTGGGGCTGACCAGCGAGCTCTCGGGCCGCACCTCCGCCTTCCTGATCTCCGAAGTGCGCCCGCAGGTCAGCGGCGTGATCAAGGCCCGCCTGTTCACCGAAGGCTCGGCCGTCCGCGCCGGCCAGTCGCTCTACCAGATCGACCCGGCGACCTATCAGGCCAGCGTCAACAGCGCCGCCGCCGCCCTCGCCCAGTCGCAAGCCCAGGCGACCGCCGCCAGGCTGAAGGCCGACCGCTACAAGGGTCTGGTCGAGACCGGCGCGGTGTCCAAGCAGGACAATGACGACGCCCAGGCCGCCGCCGCCCAGACGGCCGCCGCCGTCCAGGTGCAGAAGGCCGCGCTCGACAACGCCCGCATCAACCTGAACTACACGCGCGTGACCGCGCCGATCTCGGGCCGCATCGGCAAGAGCACGGTGACCCCGGGCGCGCTGGTCGTCGCCAACCAGGCCAACGCCCTGTCGACGGTGCAGGACCTCTCCAAGATCTATGTCGACCTGACCCAGACCTCGGCCGAACTGCTGAAGCTTCAACAGCAGTTCGCCAGCGGCAAGGTCGGCCGCAGCAACTCCGCCCAGGTCAACCTGACGCTGGAAGACGGCTCGACCTATCCGATCCCGGGCCGCCTGGAGTTCTCGGACATCACGGTCGATCCGGGCACCGGCTCGGTCACCCTGCGCGCGGTGTTCCAGAACCCCGACGGCAAGCTGCTGCCGGGCATGTATGTCCGCGCCGCCATCAGCCAGGGCGTGGCCCCCACCGGCATCCTGATCCCGCAAAGCGCCATCCAGCGCGACCCGAAGGGCAACGCGATGGTCAGCGTCGTCGGGGCCAAGGGCGCCGAGCCGCGTCCCGTGACCCTGGGCCAGACGATCGGCGACAAGTGGCTGGTCACCAGCGGCCTGAACCCGGGCGACAAGGTCATCACCGAAGGCCTGCAGAAGCTGCGCCCCGGCGCGCAGATCAAGCCCGTTCCGGCTGGCTCCAAGCCCGCCGCCCCGCAGCAAGCCCAACACTAAGGCGGGCCCACGATGCTTTCGCGTTTCTTCATCGACAGACCCATCTTCGCATGGGTCATCGCCATCGTGATCATGCTGGCCGGGGCGCTCGCCATCCGGACCCTGCCGATCGCGCAATATCCTGAAATCGCCCTGCCCCAGGTGTCGGTCGCAGCCGTCTATCCGGGCGCCTCCGCCAAGACGGTCGAGGACAGCGTCACCCAGGTCATCGAACAGAAGATGAAGGGCCTGGACGGCCTGGAATATATGTCGTCGACCAGCGATGGCGCGGGCTCGGCCACGGTCACCCTGACCTTCAAGGCCGGCACTAACATCGACATCGCCCAGGTGCAGGTCCAGAACAAGCTGCAGACGGCCACCGCGCTGCTGCCGCAAGAGGTCCAGCAGCAAGGCCTGACGGTCGCCAAGTCGGCGCGTAACTTCATGATGGTCGTGGGCCTCTATTCCGAGGATCCGAAGACCACCAACACCGACCTGGCCGACTATCTGGCCAGCAACATCCAGGACCCGCTGAGCCGCGTCGACGGCGTCGGCGACATCCAGCTGTTCGGCGCGCAATACGCCATGCGCATCTGGCTGGATCCGCAGAAGCTGGCCAGCTTCAACCTGACCCCGGCCGACGTCGCCGCCGCCGTGCGCGCCCAGAACGCCCAGGTCTCGGCCGGCCAGCTGGGCGGCACGCCCAACCTGCCGGGCACGGGCCTGAACGCCACGATCACGGCCCAGTCGCGCCTGCAGACCCCGGAACAGTTCCGCCAGATCATCGTCAAGAACACCACCGGCGGCGCCACCGTCCGCCTGAGCGACGTGGCTCGGGTCGAGCTGGGCGCCGAGAACTACGGCTCGCTGGCCAAGTTCAACGGCCACCAGGCCTCGGGCATCGCCATCCGCCTGGCCCCCGGCGCCAACGCGCTGGACACCGCCAAGGCCGTCAAGACCAAGATGAACCAGCTCGAGAAGCTGTTCCCGGCCGGCTACAAGTACGTGGTCCCCTACGACTCGACCCCGTTCGTCGAGCTGTCGATCCACGAAGTGGTCAAGACGCTGATCGAGGCCATCATCCTCGTCTTCATCGTCATGTTCCTGTTCCTGCAGAACTGGCGCGCGACGCTGATCCCGACGATCGCCGTCCCGGTCGTTCTGCTCGGCACCTTCGGCGTGCTGGCGCTGTTCGGCTACTCGATCAACACGCTGACCATGTTCGGCCTGGTGCTGGCCATCGGCCTGCTGGTCGATGACGCCATCGTCGTGGTCGAGAATTTCGAGCGCGTGATGTCCGAAGAGGGCCTCTCGCCCAAGGAAGCCACCCGCAAGTCGATGAACGAGATCACCGGCGCCCTGATCGGCATCGCGCTGGTGCTGTCGGCGGTGTTCGTGCCGATGGCCTTCTTCGGCGGCTCGCAAGGCGTGATCTACCGCCAGTTCTCGATCACCATCGTCTCGGCCATGGCCCTGTCGGTGATCGTCGCCCTGGTCCTGACTCCCGCCCTGTGCGCCACCATGCTCAAGCCCGTCGCCGCCGGTCACCACGACGACAAGAAGGGCTTCTTCGGCTGGTTCAACCGCAGCTTCAACGACGTGTCGTCGCGCTACCAGGGCTCCGTCCGCGGCATCCTGGGCAAGAGCGGCCGCTGGATGGCGATCTACGCCGCCATCCTGGTGGTCATGGCCCTGCTGTTCATCCGCCTGCCCAGCGCCTTCCTGCCGGAAGAAGACCAGGGCATCATGATGACCCTGGTCCAGCTGCCCGCCGGCGCGACCGAGGAAAAGACCCAAGCGGTCCTGACCAAGGTCCGCGACTACTACCTGAACGACGAGAAGGAAGCCGTGCAGTCGGTCTTCACCATCTCGGGCTTCAGCTTCGCCGGCGCCGGTCAGAACGCCGGCATGGCCTTCACTCGCCTGAAGGACTTCGACGAGCGCAAGGCCGGCAATCTCAAGGCTCCGGCCGTCGCCGGTCGGGCCATGGGCGCCTTCAGCCAGATCCGCGACGCGATGGTCTTCCCGATCATCCCGCCGTCGGTGCCGGAACTGGGCACCTCGTCGGGCTTCGACTTCCAGCTGCAGGACATCAACGGCGTGGGTCACGAGACCCTGGTCCAGGCCCGCAACATGATGCTGGGCATGGCCGCCCAGGATCCGAACCTGGCCGGGGTCCGCCCCAACGGTCAGGACGACACCCCGCAGCTGAAGATCGAGGTCGATCAGGCCAAGGCCGGCGCCATGGGCCTGACCACCGCCGACATCAACAGCGCGCTCAGCTCGGCCTGGGGCGGTTCGTACATCAACGACTTCGTCGACCGCGGTCGCGTGAAGAAGGTCTACATGCAGGCCGATGCGAAATACCGCATGACGCCGGAAGACCTGAACCGCTGGTACGTCCGCAACGCCACGGGCCAGATGGTGCCGTTCCCGGCCTTCGCCACGGCCAGCTGGACCTACGGCTCGCCGCGTCTGGAGCGCTATAACGGCCTGTCCTCGATGAACATCCAGGGCGCTCCGGCTCCGGGCAAGAGCTCGGGCCAGGCGATGGCCGCGATGGAGGCCCTGGCCGCCAAGCTGCCCCCCGGCATCGGCTTCGAATGGACCGGTCTGTCGGCCCAGGAAAAGGAATCCGGCAACCAGGCTCCGGCCCTGTACGGCATCTCGATCCTGGTGGTGTTCCTGCTGCTGGCCGCCCTCTACGAGAGCTGGTCGATCCCGCTGGCTGTCATCATGGTGGTGCCGCTCGGCATCGTCGGCGCCCTGCTGGCCACCTTCGCGCGCGGCCTCAGCAACGACATCTACTTCCAGGTGGGCCTGCTGACGACCATGGGCCTGGCGTCCAAGAACGCCATCCTGATCGTCGAGTTCGCCAAGGACCTGTACGAGAAGGGCATGGGCCTGATGGAGGCGACGCTGGAGGCGGTGCGCATCCGTCTGCGTCCGATCATCATGACCTCGCTGGCCTTCGTCTTCGGCGTGCTGCCGCTGGCGATCTCCAACGGGGCCGGGTCGGGCGCCCAGCACGCCATCGGCACCGGCGTCATCGGCGGCATGATCTCGGCCACCCTCCTGGCGATCTTCTTCGTCCCGCTGTTCTTCGTGGTGGTCGAGAAGGTCTTCAAACCCAAGCACAAAGGCCATGACGAGGCCGTCGCCGCCCACGGCGGTGAGATCTCGTCGACGGAGGCCCACTGATCATGTTCCGTAGTCTCACCCTGATCCTGCTGGCCTCCACGGCGGTCAGCGCCTGCACCCTGGCGCCGAAGTACGAGCGCCCGGCCCTGCCGGTCGCCCAGACCTGGTCCACGCCGACCGCCGAGCCCACCGGCTCGGTCACGGCCGCCGACCTCGACTGGCGCCAGGTGCTGGTCGACCAACCCCAGCCCGGCGGGGTCGCCCAGGCCCGCAATCAGA
>JAEXJH010000120.1 GCA_023445955.1 Pseudomonadota bacterium | reverse complement strand
GAGCGACACGCCGAGCGGCGACTACCGGTCGGCGTTGAAGCGGGCGATCATCACCTTGCCGACCTCGTCCATGGCCGCCGAGACGTCCTTGCTCCAGGCCGCCGGGTCGACCGTCACCTGGTAGGTGCGAGTCTTCTGGCCGCCGAAGCCGCCCAGGACGCCGATGGCGCTGGCCACGCCGTCGCTGAGCTTGCTGGCGCCGGTCGTGGTGTCGGCGGCCGAGACGATGGAGTCGGGCATGACGATCGGGCTGGTCAGGGCGTAGCGGGCGCGGTGGCCCTGATCCATCGTCGTCGACTTGGCCTGGGGCGTCAGCACCCACAGCTGGGTGTCGACCGGCAGCAGGGCGACATTGGCCTTGCTCTTCACGCGGGCGGTCGGCGGCCGCATGCCCAGCACGCCACGGCCGCGCGCCTCGATCTCGGCGAAGTCGACCACCATGCGAACGCCCAGCACGCCGGCGTCCAGTTCCTTCATGGCCATCTCCTCGGGCACGAACGAGCCGGTGGTGGTCATGGTGTCGCCGAACGCCTTGGCGCGGCCGTCCAGCGGGGTGAAGTAGAACTTGTAGCCCGGGGGCGAATAGAAGGCGCTGCGGTTGCCGCCGCCGCGGATATAGGGCGCGGGCTTGGACATGTTCATCAGCCGCTGCAGGCCAGGGCTGCGGGCCAGGGCGTCCTGCAACGGAATGATGGTGACGCCGGTGGCGGCCAGCTCGGCGACGAACTTGGCGTAGTAGGCGTCGGTGATCGCCTGCATGTCCTGCGGGCTGGGGCCGGCCAGGGTGTAGCTGACCTTGGACTGCTGGAAGCTGGAGCCGGTCGAGGCGGCCGACGAGTTCATCACGAACTCGACCTGGAACGAGGCGATGACCACCTGCTTGACGCCTTTGACGCCGTTCTTCTCGTTCTGCCAGATCAGGCCGGGACCGGCCTTGGAGAGGTCATCGCCCGCCGCGAACTCGATCGGGTCGGCCGCCGTCGCCGTCTTGGGGCCTAAGTTGATCAGCGGCTTGCCGGCGTGGGCGGCCGGCGCGGCGACCAGGCCCATCGCGCCGATCAGGGCCCCGATCAGCAGGGGGCGGGCGAGCTTGCCGGCGTTCGTCGACGTCATGATGTGATCCCTCTCCAGCGCAACAGGCGCGGTTCGGGCGGGATATCGGCGGTCGCCGGGTTCCCATTGGAAAAATCGGACATCGTGTCCGGCGCGGAGCCTTATCGCAGCTTGGCGTGCAGGCCCTGATACGCCGCGCCCAGCGCCGCCAGCCGCTCGCGCGCCGCTGGACCCAGCATGGCGTGGGGCAGGGCGAAGTAGCGCGACGGCGACATGCCCATGAACAGCTTGAAGTCGCGGACGAAGTGCGACTGGTCGAAATAGCCGTCGTCGATCAGCTCGCCCAGCGGCGTGTCGGGCCGCTCGCGCAGGGCCTGCAGGGTGCGCAGGAAGCGCTGGCGGCGGATCAGCAGCTTGGGCGTGAAGCCGAACATCCGCAGGGACAGCCGGGTGACGTGGCGCGGCGAGACCTCCAGCCCCGCGGCCATGGCCTCGACGGTGTCCAGCGTCGGGTCCAACAGCCGCTCGTGGGCCTTCAGCAGCAGCGGCTCCAGCGCCGGGCCGCTGGCGTCCAGGGCCGTGAACAGGGCGTCCAGCACCTCGGCCTGGGCGCGGTCGTCGGCGGCCTGGCGCAGGCGGTCGAGGGTCTGGTCCGCGCGCTCGCCCAGCACGGCCTGCAACGGCGTGACCTTGTCGGCCAGCGCATTGGCCCCGACGCCGACGAACCGCGCCCAGCCCAGCGGCAACAGGCCGACGCCCAGCACGGTTCCGGCCCGCCCTCGGACGATCCCGGCCTTGCTGGTGGCGCCGAACAGGGCGGCGGCGGGGGCGGGGTCGTATTCGACGCCGCCGATACGCGTCGACCAGTCGCCGGCCAGGGTGAAGCGGATATTGGCCCACTCCGGATGCAGCAGATCCTCGACGGGACCGCAGGACTGCGGGATGTCGACCCAGTAGTAGGCGGTGATGAACCGACGAAGCGAAGGCGCGGGAAGCAGGAAGCGAACGGACGGGGTCTGCATGAGACGAAGGTGGCTCCCGGCCGGCCGCTACTCTACCAGAGCGATGTGCTCAGACATCCGGCGTTCTGGGAAGGCGCGTGGGCGGTCTGGCCGACCTTCCTGACTCAGACCCGGTAATGGCGTGTGCCCCACGCGATTGGCCTGTCAGAATTTTCACATCTGGTCAGGCCAATTTAGTTGATCGGCTAGGCCAAGCTGTGCGACCCAACGTGGGCGAACCTTCGCCCTACGGATGTGTATCGCTTGTGCGAGCGGGGCTTCCCCGACATGTTCCGGCATCCAGTGGAGTGTGCTTTGACCGGCAAGAGACCGACCATCGACGACGTCGCCCGCGTATCGGGCGTGGCGCGCGTGACGGTGTCTCGAGTGCTGAACGGCGGCCCCAATGTCCGCGACGAGGTCCGGGTCCGCGTGCTGCAGGCCGTCGAGCAGCTGGACTACAAGGTCAATCCGCAGGCCCGCAGTCTGGCGGGCGGCGCCAGTCGCCTGCTGGCCTTCGTCTTCGCGTCCGATCCCGAGAACGACCCCAACTCGTACTACGAATCCGCGCTGGAGCTGGGCGCCCTGCGCGCCTGCCTGGCCCTGGGCTATCAGGTGCTGGTCCAGAACGTCCCCGACCAGACGCCCGACTGCCACAAGCGCATCCTGGAGCTGATCACCGCCCAGCGCTGCGCGGGCCTGATCCTGTCTCCGCCCTACAGCGACGACATGGCCCTGATCGAGGCCGTGCTGGCCCAGGGCTGCAAGGTTGTGACGGTGTCGCCGGGCGGTCCCAGCAAGGGCCGGTTCGACGGCGTCGGGGTCGATGACGAAGCCGGCGGCTACGACGTCGCCCACGAGCTGCTGAGCCTGGGCCATCGCCGGTTCGGCTTCGTCGCCGGCATCGAGGACCACCTGTCGGCCGACCTGCGCCTGAAGGGCTTCCAGCGCGCCCTGGCCGAGCAAGGGCTGGGCGAGGCGGACTATGTCGTGCTGCGCGGCGACTTCACCTTCCGCTCGGGGACCCATCTGGCGCCCCAGCTGCTGGACCATCCGCTGGCTCCGACGGCCCTGGTCTGCGCCAATGACGACATGGCCGCCGGCGTGTTGTCGGCCGCCCATGCGCGGGGTCTCAGCATCCCGCGGGACCTGTCGATCACCGGCTTCGACGACGCTCCCGTCGCCGCCATCGTCTGGCCGCCGCTGACCACCGTGCACCAGCCGGTCAAGGTGCTGGGCCAGCGCGCCGTCGAGCTGCTGGTCGCCCGGCTGACCGGGACCAACACCACGCCAGAGCCCGTGTTCCACCAGCTGGAGCACGCGGTCGTCCGCCGCCAGACCACGGCCGCGCGCTAGCTCACGTACCCACGCCATTGTTTCCGCCTTGACAACGTTGTCGGTTGAGATGCTAGTGGAAGCGCTTCCATGGAAGCGCTTCCACGGCCAAGGTTGGCCTCACGAAAAAAGCAAGGTGGTCGCTCGCGCAGGAGCGGCTTTCAGAGGGGAGAAGAGTTCAATGCGAAACCGCAACGGCGGCGTACGTCCGTCTACCCAAAAATTCTACGTCACCGCTTCCGCCGCCGCGATCACGCTGGCCCTGGCGGGGTCGGCCTCGGCCCAGCAGGCGGCCGCGCCGGCGGCGCAGGCTGACGA
>JAEXJH010000119.1 GCA_023445955.1 Pseudomonadota bacterium | reverse complement strand
CAGCGGACCATGGTCTTGGTCGATGGCCGTCGCCTGCAGCCGGCCAACGCCGACGGCTCGGCCGACCTCAACATCATCCCGCCCGCCTTGATCGAGAACATTGAGGTGATCACCGGCGGCGCTTCGGCGACCTACGGCTCGGACGCCGTCGCGGGCGTGGTCAATCTGAAGCTCAAGCGCCGCTTCGAGGGTATCGAGCTCGACGCCCAGTACGGCGTCAGCGACAAGGGCGACGCCAAGACCAAGGACATCGCCCTGACGATGGGCGGCCGCTTCGCCGACGATCGCGGCAGCGCCGTGCTGTCGGTCGGCTACTCCGATCGCGACCCGCTGTTGTTCACGGCGCGCGACTATCTGCGCAAGCAGGCGCTGTCGACCAACCTGCCCAATGGCCAGACCCTGACCGAGGCGTCCAACCTGCCCAGCCAGGCGGCGGTGGATGCGATCTTCGCCCGCTATGGCGCGGCGCCCGGCGCGGTGTCGCGCAGCACGGTCTTCGGCTTCAATACCGATGGGACGCTGTTCCGGGCCGCCAACACCATCGGCTACAAGGGGCCGACGACCGGGATCTATTCGACCTACAACAACACCCTCTATGGCGACACGGGCTACTTCAACCTCGCCCAGGTGCCGCTGGAGCGCTACTCGGTCTTCGCCAAGGGCGACTATGACCTGACCCCGAGCCAGCGGGTCTTCGCCCAGGCGCTGTACACCACCTACGACGCCACGACCCAGGGCCCGCCGCCGAACTCCAGCTCGACGGTCAACGTCCTGAGCGTGCCCACCACCAACCCGTTCATCCCGACCGACCTGCGCACGCTGCTGGCCTCGCGCGCCAACCCGACCGCGCCGTTCACGATCCAGAAGCGCTTCGACGTCCTGGGGCCGCGCACCGAGCAGGATCACTACGACGTCTTCCAGATCACGGTCGGCGGCGACGGCAAGCTGCCGGTCAAGGACTGGACCTGGAACGCCTATGGCTCGTTCGGCCGCACGACCTATCGCGCCACCGAGGTCAACTATCCCAGCACCAGCGCCGTGCAGCGGCTGCTGTCGGCCAGCGATGGCGGCGCGTCGCTTTGCACGGGCGGCTTCAACCCGTTCGGCGACCAGGCGATCTCGGGGTCCTGCGCCGCCTATATCGCGCGCACCGCCCACAACCAGACGACCGTCGAGCAATCGGTGGTCGAGGCCACGATGCAAGGCGGGCTGTTCGCGCTGCCGGCTGGCGAGGTCCGTTTCGCGGCCGGCGCCGACTACCGCAAGTCACGCTATGCCTATCAGCCCGACGCGCTGATCACGATCGGCGACCTGGCCAACTTCCAGCCGGTCCAGGCGTCCGGCGGCTCGTCGGACGTGCGTGAACTCTACGGCGAACTGCTGATCCCGGTGCTGGCGAACCTGCCGCTGGTCGAGGCGCTGAACCTGGATCTCGGCTATCGCTATTCCGACTACGACACGGTCGGCGGCGTCAGCACCTACAAGGCCGATTTCGACTGGAAGGTCGTGTCCTCGCTGATGTTGCGCGGCGGCTATGCCCGCGCCATCCGCGCGCCCAGCGTCGGCGAGCTCTTCACCGCCGCGACCCAGGACGCGATCACCTTGGGCACGCTGGGCGCCATGCCCGGCGGCGATCCTTGCGACATCCGCAGCGCCTACCGCACCGACGCCTCGCGCGTGGCCGGCGTGCGCAGCCTGTGCCTGGCGCAAGGCGTGCCGACCGCGCTGATCGACAGCTATCTGAACACCAAGACGCGGGCCAACTACACGACCGCCGGCAACGCCGATCTCGACGCCGAGACGGCCGACACCTTCTCGATCGGCTTCGTCTGGAGCCCCCGTTTCGACGTGTCGTGGCTGTCGCGGGTCAACCTGTCGGTCGACTACTATGACATCAAGATCAAGCAGGCGATCGGCCAGATCACCGCTCCGATCGCGGTGGCCAAGTGCTTCAACGCCGACGGCAGCAACCCGACCTATGACGCCAAGAACTACTATTGCAGCCTGATCGCGCGCGAGGCGGGTTCGGGCCTGATCGGCAACGTCACGGTGCCCAAGCTCAATCTCAGCGGCTATCGCACGTCGGGCGTCGACATCGCCGCCGACGGGACGATCGGCCTGCCGCCGGGCGCCGGAGCGCTGCGGCTCTCGACCGTCGTCAACTACCTGGATCGGTTCGCGATCCAGAGCCTGCCGGGCGCCAGCTTCCTCGACTATGCCGGCACGATCCAGAACACCCAGATCGACCTCTTCTCGTCGGCCCGTCCCAAGTGGAAGGCGACCTCGTCGCTCACCTGGGCGCTGGACGCCTTCGACGTCAGCCTGCGCTGGCGGCGGATCGGCAAGATGGACAACGCCAACAATGTCGGGGTGACGGGGTCGTCGCTGCCGCCGACCAAGGCCGTCGACTACTACGACCTGGACGGCGCCTGGCGGGTGACGTCGAAGATCGAGCTGCGGGCGGGGGTCGTGAACCTGCTCGACAAGACGCCGCCCACCGTCGTGCCCGTGCCGGTCGGCGCCTACACCACCGACCTCAATACCTACGACCTGATTGGCCGGCGGTTCTTCGTCAGCCTGAAGGCGCGCTTCTAGCCGTCCTACCTCGGCCGGGCGCGTCGAGCGCCCGGCTCCTTTCTTTGCGTTTGGAGCCGAACTTGAACGAAGTCCGCTTTGTCGCCGCCTCGGGAGCCATAGGCTCGGGCGTGCATGAGCCCAGCCTGGAAAAGGCGCTGGAGCTGCAGCCTCATTTCATCGCCGCCGACGCCGGGACGACCGATGCGGGGCCGTTCGCACTGGGCGCGGGCCTGACGGCCTTCTCGCGCGACGCGGTGCTGCGCGACATGGACGTGGTGG
>JAEXJH010000118.1 GCA_023445955.1 Pseudomonadota bacterium | reverse complement strand
CGCCATCACCATGCGCAATCTCGACGCCATTGCGCCGCAGGGCACGGTCATTCCCGGCGTGCTGGAGACCGCGATCAATTCGGATTTGCCCGGCTTCACCCGCGCCATCGTCAGCCGCGACGTGCTGAGCTTCGACGGCAAGGCGGTGCTGATCCCGCGCAGCAGCCGCCTGATCGGCCAGTACAAGAGCGGCGTGGCCCTGGGCCAATCGCGCGCCTTCATCATCTGGACCCGGATCATCCGCCCTGACGGCGTGTCGATTCAGATCGGCTCCCCCGGCACCGACGCCCTCGGCCGAGGCGGCCTGACGGGCGACGTCAACCGCCACTTCTTCCGCCGCTTCTCGGGTTCGATCCTGCTGTCGGTGCTGAACGCCGGGGTCGCCTCGATCGGCACGACGCCGTCCACCCAGATCAGCATCGGCAACGCCAGCACGGCGGCGGGCCTGGCCAGCTCGGCCATGCAGGGCGACGCCATTCCGCCGACGATCAAAGTCGCCCAGGGCGAGATCATCAACATCTTCGTCGCGCGAGACCTCGACTTCTCCGGCGTGGCGCCCGTCCGGTGAGCGCCGCCACCGCCGTCTATTTGCGCACCTATCTGGCCCCGCTGGCGCCGTTCCTGGAGCGCGCCGACGTCACGGACATCTTCGTCAACGGACCTGGCGAGGTCTGGGTCGAGACCATCAGCGGCGGCGTCGAACGCCATCCCGCGCCGCAGCTGGACGCCACCTCGCTGTGGCGGCTGGCCCGGCAGATCGCCAGCCTGTCGCACCAGGGGATCAGCCGCGAGCATCCTCTGCTCTCGGCGACCCTGCCCGATGGCGAGCGCGTGCAGATCATCGCCCCGCCCGCCACGCGCGGGGAGATGGCCCTGGCCCTGCGCAAGCACGTGGTCGCCGACCTCGGGATCGAGGACTACGAACGCGTCGGCGCCTTCGCGGCGACGCGTATCGATGGCGTTTCGCAGGCCGAGGTGGTCAACGCCCAGCTCCGCGACCTGCTCGCCACCGGACGCACCGCCGACTTCCTGCGTCAGGCCGTTCGGCTGAGAAAGAACATCGTCGTCGCGGGCGGCACCTCGACGGGCAAGACCACGTTCCTCAATGCCCTGCTGAAGGAAATTCCGCGCGACGAGCGGCTCCTCCTGATCGAGGACGCCGGCGAGGTTCAGCTGGACCATCCCAACGCCGTCGGGCTGATCGCCGTGCGCGGCGAGAACGGCGAGGCGCGGGTCACCGCCGAGGACCTCGTCCAGGCCTCGCTGCGCATGCGCCCGGACCGCATCATCCTGGGCGAGCTTCGCGGGCGCGAGGCCGCCAGCTTCCTGCGGGCGGTCAATACCGGCCACCCCGGCTCGATCACAACCCTGCACGCCGACAGTCCCAAGGGCGCGGTCGATCAGCTGTCGCTGATGGTGCTGCAGGCCGGTCTCAACCTCGGGCGCGCCGAGATCGCGGCCTATGTCCGAGACGTCATCGACGTCTTCGTCCAGCTCTCACGACATGAGGGTCGCCGCGTCATCTCGGAAATCGCATTCAGAAGCAGGACTGATCCTTGAAGCCCTTCTCTCCGTCCGCGCCGCTCGGCGCGCTCGCTCTGATCATCACCCTGCTGGCGGCCTCGCCCGCCGCCGCCCATGACGGCACGGGCGTCGTCGGCGGCTTCACCTCCGGCTTCCTGCACCCGCTGACCGGCTTTGACCATCTGCTGGCCATGGTCTCGGTGGGACTGTGGGGCGCTTTCCTGGGTCGCCCGCTGCTGGTCGCCCTGCCGGTGATCTTCCCCGCCGTCATGGCCATCGGCGGTGTGCTCGGCATGGCCAATGTCCCAATGCCGCCGACCGAGCTGGGCATCGCACTGTCGGTGATCGTGCTGGGCGGCGCCATCGCCTTCGCGCTGCGACCGCCTGTGTGGGTCGCCTGCGTCCTGGTCGGAATCTTCGGGATTTTCCACGGCTATGCGCACGGCCGCGAACTGCCCTCCGCCGCCGATCCGCTCGGTTACAGCGTCGGCTTCGTGCTCTGCACCGGCTTGCTCCACGTCGGCGGCATCGGTCTGGGGCTGCTCAACGCGCGTCCGAGCGGCGTGGTGATCAACCGAGGCCTGGGCGGACTGATCGCCGCTACGGGCGTCTACTTCCTCTATCGGGCCCTCGCCTCGTGAGGGGAGGCGCGCTTCCGCCTGCCCTGCTGGCCACGGCGCTCGGCTTCGCGCTGGCCTTCGCGCCGCGCCGGATCCTCGCGCCGGCGATGGCGGTCTTTGCAGTCGCCTTCATCGGCGTCGCCCTGACGAAGGTTCCACAACCCTGGACCGATGCGGTGTTCTACGCCTGCTGGGCCAGCGTGATCGTCACGGCGCTCAGCGTTCATCTGCCCAAGGGCCTGCCTTCACCGGCGGCCCTGGCGCTAGCAGTCAATGCCGGCCTCTGGGCGGGGACGGTTCTGTCGACCACCGGAACGTCGCTGGATATCACCAAGAGCCTGCCCTGGGTGCTGCTGTGCCTGCCCGCCCGCTGGCTGGCCGGCCAGCGCTTCTCCGTCGCGATCAAGGTCGTCTCCAGCTGGCTGGCGGCCGTGGCGATCCTGGCCGCCGCCCTTCCGACCACCACCCCCACGCCTGGCTACGCGCCTGACCACATGGAATGACGATGCAAAGCAACCTTCGCGAAATCTCGCTCCGCACCGGTCTGGCGCTGGCCGTCGTCCTGGCAGCCGCCAGCGCCCAGGCCCACGACTTCTGGCTCCAGCCCCTGCGGTTCTGGACGGTCCCCAACAGCACGGTCGTGACT
>JAEXJH010000117.1 GCA_023445955.1 Pseudomonadota bacterium | reverse complement strand
CCCAAGCCGTGGACGACAAGGTGCGCGAGCATCTTGCCGGCCGCGGCTTCGCCGTCACCCTGGCCAACCAGGACGCTGACCCGGCGACGGCCAAGGGCTTCGACCTTGTGGTCATGTCCTCGACCGTCTCGGCCAAGGATCTGGCGACGGGCTGGCGCCAGTCGCCGGTCCCACTGCTGCTGTGGGAGAACGACGCGCTCGACGACCTGGCCATGACCGGCAAGCGTCACGATGTCGATTTTGGCGCGGCGGCGAAGGAACGCTACGTCTGGATCGTCAACGCGCCGCATCCGATGGCGGCCGGTCTGCCGGCTGGCGTCGCCAATGTCTACGTGAAGCAGGCCGGCATGAGCTGGGGCAAGCCGGGCTTGGGCGCGACCACCATCGCCACGCTGTATGGCGAACCCGATAAGGCCGCGATCTTCGGCTACGAGAAGGGCGCGACCATGGACTACGAGTCCCTGGCCCCCGCGCGGCGGGTGATGTTCTTCCTCGACAACGACACCTTCACCAACCTCTCGCCATCGGGCCTGGCGCTGTTCGACGCTGCCATCGACTGGGCGGTCAGCTAGGCGGCGACGCGGCCCGGCGCGCGCAAGGGAAGCGTCAGCGCCACGACCAGGCCAGGGCCAGCGTCGCTCAGGCGCAGTTCGCTGAAGTGCGCCTGAGCCACCGCCGAGGCCAGGCTCAGGCCCAGGCCGTTGCCTGGCTTGTTGCGGCTCTGCTCAAGGCGCGAGAACCGGCGCAGGACATAGGCGCGCCGATCGACTGGAATGCCCGGACCGTTGTCGCTGACCGAGAGCTCGGCGTGGTCGCCGGCCAATCCCAGGCGGACCCGGATCGTGCTGCCTGACGGCGTATGGCGCGCGGCGTTCTCGATCAGGTTGACGATCAGCTGGGACAGCAGATGCCGATCCCCGTCCAGCACGATGTCCGGGGTCAGGTCCGCGACGAGGACATAGCCATCGGCCTCGACGTCGGGCCGTAGAGCATCGATGCAGCGCTCGGCCACCGCCGACAGGTCTGTCGGCTGGAAAGCGCTGCGGACCTGGAAGCTCTCGATCTCCGAAATCCGCAACAGAGCTGCGAACAGGTCGAGCAGGTCCTCGGCGTGCCGCGAGGCGTGGGCCAGGGCGTCCTTGGCCTGGTCGGCGGTCAGGTCCTGACGCATGGCCGCGTCGAGGACGTTGCGCAGGCGGGCCAGCGGCGTACGCATGTCGTGGGCGATGTCGCTGGAGACCTGCTGCAGGTTCTCCAGAAGCGCCTCGTTGCGGTCCAGCATGCGATTGAGCGTCGCCGCCAGATCGTCGAACTCGTTGGGCGCGGGATCGCGGGGCACGCGCCGAGCCAGGTCGCCGTCGATGATCGCTTCGGCGGCGATATTGATCCGGGCCAGGCGATGGCGGATCACTGAGCCCAGAAGCCAGGCGCCTCCAACCCCGGCGGCCAACATCAGCGAGAAGGCGACGCTGAAGGCCTTGAGGATCGCCAGGTCGATTTCGCCGATCGGCGCGCGGTCCGCCGCCACGGTCAGGCGCGCGCCGTCGGGCAGGCGGGTCGTCAGGGCCTGCGAGGTGCGGCCGCCCTCCGAGTGCAGGAACTCCAGCCAGCCCGGTTGCGGCGTCGCCGCCCGCAGCGACCCGGCCAGTCGCTGTCCTCGGGCGTCGTCAAGGATGTAGCCCATCCCGTCGCCGCGGCCGGTCGCCTCGCGTTGCTTGATCCCGGTGACCAGCGCCTTGAGCCCGCCATGATGCTGCAGCGCCAGGAGGCCCTGGGTTTCGACTGCGATCCGGTGATCGAGTTGCCGCTCGAGCGCTTCATGCGAGACCTGATAGACGACAAGGCCCAGCAAGATGGTCGTGACGGCCAGGGCGGCGGCCACCAGGGCGACCAGGCCCGCGGTCGAGCGGGGAAGGCTGCGGATCATTCGCTGCGGATCATGTAGCCCGAGCCGCGCACCGTGATGATGGCGTCTTCGGTGAAGCCGGCGTTCAGCTTGGCGCGCAGCCGACTGATGTGGGTCTCGACGATGTTCGTGCGCGGATCGAAGTCGAAGTCCCAGACCTGTTCCAGCAGCATGGTGCGGGTCATCACCCGGTGGGCGTTGCGCATCAGCGCTTCCAGCATCGTGAACTCGCGCGGCTGCAGGTCCAGGCGCCGTCCGCCGCGGCGCGCGATGCGCTTTTGCAGGTCGAGTTCCAGGTCCAGCACCGTGAGCGTCCGCTCCGTCTCGAGCGGCGCTGGCCGACGAGCGATGACGTTCAGCCGCGCGTGCAGTTCGGAGAAGGCGAACGGCTTGATCAGGTCGGCGTCGGCGCCGTTCTCCAGGGCCTCGACGCGATCGACGATGCGGCTGACGGCAGTCAGCATCAGCGCCGGCGTCCGCACTCCGCCGGCGCGCAGCATCTTCAGCACCGAGAGGCCATCCAAGCCCGGCAGCATGCGGTCCATGACCATGACGTCGAACGCCTCGCCGGTGGCCAGGAACAGGGCGTCATGGCCCGAAGTCGCCAGCGAGACGACATGCCCGACCTCACGCAGGCCCTGGGTCAGGAAGGCGGCGGTTTCTTCGTCGTCCTCGACGATCAGGATCCTGTG
>JAEXJH010000116.1 GCA_023445955.1 Pseudomonadota bacterium | reverse complement strand
GTCCGGCCCATCCCCGCCATGATCGCCTGCAGGCTCGCGCCGGCGTCGTCCATTATCCCAGTCCCTGGTAAGTTATGCTCAGGTTGAGGCTTACCTAGGCCCTTTCAGGGCAGGATGAAACCGGCTTCGTCTGAAAACGGACGGAGTTTGTCTGGGAACGCCCGCGGCGGTCATGAGGTCTCGGCTTCACACGGCGTGGGCCGCTGAAGGTGTGGAAGGGACTGCGGAGCGCCGGACAGCGTCCGGAGTGTGAAGTGTAAATACCGTTTCGACGAAGCCTGAACGCCCCGCGTGGTCCGTTATCCGGAAGCCTTCGAGAGCGCGGGGCCTTAACCCGCTCCCGACGTTTGGGCCTCCGACGGGCGGAGAGGCTGGCTGCCTCGTCCGGACCACACAGGCGGTTTCAGCCCGTGCCTGCCGCGCTCGACCACCCCTGACAGCCGCCCAAGTCGCCGGCCGGACGTCCCTTCCGCGCTGTCAGGTGAGGAAGAGTATGGGGCGAGGTTGAGCACGGATCATTCAGGGGCGCGTAAAAGTGAGAAGTGATTGATTTCGCGGGGTTCGAAGTCGCGAACGCCGAGGACAGAACGCCCTGAATCCCCTCCCTCCATGAGGAGGGCTTCCGCTGGAGGCTCACCTCCGAGGCTTCTTTGTCACAGCCCGCCGACTATTCGCGAACAGGTCACTTCCTCGCCTTATAGACGGCATCGAGCGCACCTATCTGTGCGTTCGAGGAGCCCATGGACAGTTTGCTTTCCCCCGTCAGCGCGTTCGTTTCGCAACATCAGGCTTGGGCCGGTCCGATCCTCGGGATCCTGACCTTGCTGGAATCGATGTTCCTGATCGGCGCCTTCGTGCCGGCGACGGCCCTGATGCTGCTGGCCGGCGGCCTGATCGCCAGCGGGGCGCTGGATCCTGTCGAGGTGTTCTTCTGGTGCGTGGCCGGCGCGGTGCTGGGCGACGCCATTTCCTTCCAGATCGGCCGCCACCTGGGCGCGCGCGCCCTGCGCCATCCGGCCCTGCGTTCGCATCGTCGCGTGGTGGCCCGCACGCGCCTCTATGCGCGCCGCTACGGCGTGGTCTCGGTGTTCGTGGGACGCTTCTTCGGCCCACTGCGCGCCTTCGTGCCGGTCATGGTCGGCATGCTGCGGATGCGGACCTGGGTCTTCCAGGTCGCCAACCTGACCTCGGCGGCCCTGTGGGTCGGCGTGATGCTGGCCCCGGGCTATCTGGCCATGCGCGGCCTGGAGCTGCTGGAGCTGGAAGGCTGGGCGTTGTGGCTGACCCTGGGCGGCGGCGCGGTCGTCGTAATCGGCGGCTCGGCCCTGCTCAATGCGATGCGCCGGTCGGCCGGGCGTCGACGCCAGACCCTGGCGCCGACCTTCCAGGCCTAGCCGCTATTCGGCGTCCCAGGCGTAGGCCTTGTCCAGCCAGTCGCCCAGGCGGCCGTCCGGGCGCGCCAGGCCATGGATCTTGGCCATCTCGTCGTCCGACAGGCTGAAGTCGAGGATGTCGAAGTTCTCCTCGATGCGCGCCGGGTTCTTGGTGCGGGGAATGGCGATGATCCCCTGCTGGATGATCCAGCGCAGCGTGACCTGGCCGGGCGTCTTGCCGTGGGCGAGGCCGATCTCGACCAGCACCGGATCGTCGGCGATCTTGCCCTGGGCCAGCGGCGACCAGGCGGTGATCGAGGTCCCCAGTTCGTCGGCCTTGGCCTTCAGGGTCTTCAGCGACAGGTAGGGGTGATACTCGACCTGGTCGTTGGCGATCGGGGCTTGCGACAGTTCGGCGGCCTGCGCCAACAGGGCCGAAGGGAAGTTCGACAGGCCGATGGCGCGGGTCAGGCCCTTGGCCTGGACCTCGTTCAGGGCCTTCAGGGTTTCGGCCAGCGGCACGTCGGGCTTGGGCCAGTGCAGCAGCAGCAGGTCGACCTGGTCGACGCCCAGGCGCTCCAGGCTCTTCTCGGCCGAGCGCTGCAGGTCGCCGTCGGCGAACTTGTCGATCCAGACCTTGGTGGTCAGGAAGATCTCGCCCCGCTTGACGCCGCTGGCCTTGATCGCCGCGCCGACGTCGCGCTCGTTGCCGTAGATCTGGGCGGTGTCGATGTGGCGATAGCCGACCTCCAGGGCCTTCTCGACCAGCGGGACGGCCGCGCCGTTCTCCAGCTGCCAGGTGCCGAAGCCGAGGGCGGGCATCAGGACGTCGCCCGAGCGGATGGCGGGTACGAGCTTGGACATGGAGAACTCCTGGAAATTAGTCAGGCGGATATAGGCGCGGGGCGACCCAGCGCCACCTTGGCCCGAACGCGCGAGAGGGCGATGAAGACCACGGCGACGAGGGCGAAGGCCAGGCTCATCTCGACCATGGTCAGCAGCACGGCGGGATAGCCGCGCTTGGCGACGTTCATGAACGGATACGGATACCAGCCCGCCAGCGCCCCGTGGATCAGGGTCCAGACGCCGTACAGGGCCGGGAAGGCCATGGCCTTGGCCGCCGCGATCCACCGCGCCTGACCCTGGCCGCCGCGCAGCGCCAGATCGATCAGATAGGCCGTCGGCGTGATCGTGTGCAGGACGGTGTCGGAGAGCAGCCTCAGGCCCTGCGGATGCCACTGCCAGGCCAGCATGGTGTGATAGACCACGGCGGTGATGGTCAGGTAGGTCGCGATCGAGGCGCGCGGACCGCTCTGCTCGGCCCAGGTCGCAAAACGGCTGGCGGGGGCCGTCAGTGGCGCGGTCAGGGCCGCGGCGGCCAGCAGGTTCGACAGGATCGTGAAGTAGCTGAAGAACTGCACCGACTTGACGGCGGCCGAGACCAGGGTCTCGTCGTAAATCATCAGGCCGTATTGCAGGATGGGGCCGAGGCAGGCGACGGCTGCGATCAGGATGCGCCAGGCTTTCATGGGTGCGTTTCGTCCCAGGCTTTCAGGATTTTCTTTGGTGCGGTCGCCCGCCACTGGCGCAGGACCAGCCGCTCGACCGTGCCCGGGTGGGCCAGCGGCAGGCGGACGAGGACGTAGGGATAGTTCCGGAAGTGGTCGGTGAAATGGAAGACGTCCGGCTCGGCCCCGACCAGCATCTCGCGCTCGTCGAATGGCACGGCAGGGCAGACCAGGCTCTCGCCGTCCTCGAACAGGCGGGTCAGGAACTTGCCGTGCGCCTTCAGGCAGGGCCGGCCATAGGCGGTCCCATCCTCGACGCCGGGCAATTTGAACGCGAACGCGCGGACGTCGTCGTAGGTCATGGGCTCCCTTCCCAACCGTGACTATATGTAACGAATGGACGCTGAGAACACCCTGAAGACGCCGGTGCTGGTGCTGGGCGCGACCAGCCTGATCGGCGGCCACCTGCTGGCCCTGCTCAAGGCGGAGGACCTGGACCCGACGGCTTTCAGCCGTCGCCCGCCCACCGAGGAGACCTGCTGGATCGGCGGCGACCTCAAGGACGCCGATCTGGACGAGCGCCTGCCGGTGGCCGCGACGGTGTTCTCGTTGTCGCCGATCTGGCTGCTGCCGTCGGTCCTGCCGGCGCTGAAGGCGCGCGGCATGGAGCGGCTGATCGCCTTTTCCTCGACCAGCCGCTTCACCAAGACCGACTCGCCGGACGCCGGCGAGCGGGGCGTGGCGCAGGAACTGGCGAACGCAGAGACCGCCGTCGAGACCTGGTGCGCCGCGCACGGCGTGGCCTGGACCATCCTGCGGCCGACCCTGATCTATGACGAAGGCCACGATGAGAACGTCAGCCGCATCGCCCGCCTGATCCGCCGCTTCCACGTCATGCCGTTGTCGGGCAAGGGCGAGGGCCTGCGCCAGCCGGTCCATGCCAAGGATCTGGCGGCCGGGGCCCTGGCGGCGGCCCACGCGCCGGCCACCCGCGACCAGGCCTATGACCTGGTCGGCGGCGAGACCGTCACCTACCGCGTCATGGTCGATCGGATCTTCGAGGGCCTGGGCAAGCACCCGCGCAGCCTGGCCATGCCGACCTGGCTGTTCGCCCTGGTCATGCGCCTGGCCAAGCCGTTCTATCCCGGCGCGACCACGGCCATGGGCGCGCGCATGGGCCAGGACCTGACCTTCGACAGCTCGCCGGCGATGCGGGACTTCGGCTGGTCGCCCCGCAAGTTCCACCCGAAGTTCTAGGCCTCGATCCCCGTCGCGCTCCAGACGCCCAGCTCGTTGCCGGACGGGTCGGTGAAGTGGAAGCGACGGCCGCCCGGGAAACTGAAGATCGGGGCGGTGATCACGCCGCCGGCCTTCGTCACCTTGTCCAGCATGGCTTCCAGGTCATGGGCGTAGAGGATGACCAGCGGCCGATCGATCGAGCCCTCCTGCGGCTTGGCGAAACCGCCGTCGGCGCCCTGGCCCTCGAAGGCGACATAGTCGGGACCGTAGTCGACGAAGCTCCAGCCGAAGGCGGCCGAATAGAAGCTCTTGGTCGTCGGCAGGTCGCCGCCGGGCCACTCGATATAGTCGATCTTGCCGTCTTCACGCATGGCGCGCTCCTCAACCGATGTTCTCTTAATGTTCTAGTCGGCCGCTAGGGCAGAGTCCAGACGCTGGTGCGCTTCACGGCGAAGTCCTCGAGTTCGCGGGTGGTCTCGACCTGGTACTCAGCCAGCTTCACCAGGTCGTCCTTGCGGAAATAGGTACGACCCGGATCGCCGATGAACACGCTGGAGCCGCTGGCGCGGCCCTGCCGCAGCCAGTCCATCACCGCCTCGGCCATGGGCTTCTCGTAGCAGATGTCGCCGGCCAGCAGGACGTCGGTTGCCGGCGGCGGCGCATCGAGCAGATTGATATCCGTGAAGGCGACCACGACGCCGTTGGCTTCGGCGTTCAGGCCGACGGCGGCCTCGCAGAAGACGTCGATGTCCGCGGCCAGCACACTGGTCGCGCCGGCCTTCATCGCCGCGATCGCGACGATGCCCGAGCCGGTGGCGAAGTCGATGACCCGCTTGCCGGCGACGATCTCCGGATGGTCGAGGATGTAGCGCGCCAAAGCCTGGCCGCCGGCCCAGGCGAACGCCCAGAACGGCGGCGGCAGCCCGATCTCCTCCAGCGCCTCTTCGGTCAGCTTCCAGATCGGGGTGATCTCGTCGGCCAGGTGCAGCGACAGTTCCGGCGCGTGCGGCGTCGGCTGGAAGCGGGTGTTGTCGCGGATGAAGGCGCGGCGGCCTTCCAGGGTCTGGACGATCATGCCCGGGCTTAGAGCACGGCGCGGATCAGGCGGCGACCGTCTTGCTCGAGGCGGCCTTCAGCACGGTCAGGTAGCCCGGCGCGGTCAGCATGCCGGCGGTCAGGCCCTTCTTCTCCAGCAGCCGGTGGGCCATCGGCAGGTTCCAGCACGGGGTGTGCATGAACATGTGGTGCTCGGCGTGGAAGTTGACGTGGTAGGGCGCGATCAGCGCGCGTTCGATCCAGTTGGCGTTGGTGGTGCGGGCGTGGCGGAACGGGTCGGGCTCGTCCTTGGCCACCAGGGCGTGCTCGGCGATGTTGCGCAGGCGGGTGACCAGCGGGAACCAGGTCGCCATCGGCACGATCCACAGCGCCAGCCAGGCCCACCACAGGCCCAAGGCGCTCAGTACGATCAGGATGCCGAGGTTCCACAGCAGGAACGGCCTCTGGCGAGCGACCTCGCCGGCGAAGATCGCGCCCTTGGGGGTGTCGCCCTTCATCTTGCCGAGCAACGGCCCGAAGCGCTGTTTGAAGAAGGTTTGGCCCGTCAGGTCGCGGACGATCTTGCGTCGCAGCGAGGCTCGTGTGGTCGGGAACGGCGCCGACAGGATCAGGTCCGGGTCCTCGGCCTGCTGGGCGTATTTGTGATGGGTCAGGTGATAGGGGCGATAGCTGGCCAGCGAAGCCCCGGTCGGCGCGGCGCATAGCCACTCGCCCAGCCAGTCATTGACCTTGAGGTTCGGATGCAGCCCGCCATGCGCGGCCTCGTGCATCAGGATGGCCAGGCCCAGCTGCCGCGCGCCGATCAGCATCACGGCCAGGACATAGGTCAGCGGGTTCGGGAAGGCGACGAACAGCGCCCCCGCCGCGATGATCACCGCCCAGGCATGGGCCACCATGGCGATCCCGCGCCAGGACGAGCGCGCGGAGATCCGCGTCCATTCGTCGGGCGTGAACAGGTCCTGGGGTTTGACGCGCGGTGCGACGGCCATGGAACAATCATCGCACATTCAGCTTAGGGCTGACAGGATGACCCGACGTCACAAGTCATGGAGACCGCTATGCGCCGCCTGATCCCAGCTCTCGTTCTGACCGCCGTCTGCGCCGCCGCCGCCGTTCCGGCTAGCGCCGCCAGCTTCGATTGCCGCAAGGCCCGGTCTTCGGACGAGAAGGCGATCTGCGCCAATCGCGACCTCAACGACCAGGACGTGCGGATGGGCCAGCTCTACGACATCACCCGCCACCTGGTGCCGATGGGCGGCCGGGGCGCGATCATGGACGACCAGACCGCATGGCTGCGGGCCCGCCGGACCTGCGGCGCCAATCAGGCCTGCCTGGCGCGCAGCTATGACAACCGCATCCGCCAGCTGAACACGGTCATGGACCGCGTCTACAGCCAGGGTCCTTTCTAGGTAGATCCCCTTCCTCGCGAGGAAGAGATGGCTAGAAGCGCACGCCGGGCTTCCACAGCCCGGCGACCAGCCCCGCGAAGACGATCAGTCCGGCGATGGCGTTGGACTTGAAGAGCTTCAGTGCGCCCGGGCCGTCGTCGATGCGGACGGCGGCGGCCTGGCGCGACAGGTGCAGGGCGAAGAACGCCGCCAGCGGCAGGAATAGCGGCCCGATATTGCCGACCCAGCCGGCCGCGACCACGCAGACGAAGCTGGCCAGATAGAACCCCGCCACGCCGAGCTGGACGTGGTCGCCCAGCCGCCGGGTCGAGGACTTGATGCCGGCCAGGGCGTCGTCCTCGATGTCCTGGATCGCGTAGATCGTGTCGTAGCCCAGGGTCCAGAAGATCCCCGCGGCGTAGAGCAAGGCGGCCGACCACGACAAGTGGCCCGTGGCGGCGGCGTAGCCCAGCAGGGCGCCCCAATTGAAGGTCAGGCCCAGCCACGCCTGCGGCCACCAGGTGATGCGCTTCATGAACGGATAGCCGGCAACCAGGCCCAGCGACAGCACGCCGAGGCCAATCGCCACCCAGCCCAGGGTCAGCAGGATCAGCAGGCTGACCAGGCTGCAGCCGACCAGGAACAGCCAGGCCTGCTTGACGGTGATCAGCCCGGCCGGGATCGGGCGCATGGCAGTACGGGCGACTTGCGCGTCGAAGTCGCGGTCGACGATGTCGTTGAACGCGCAGCCGGCCGCCCGCATCAGGGCCGCGCCGATGAACACCGCCAGCAGCAGCAGCGGATTGGGCCAGCGCCCCTGCTCGGCGGCGGCCAGGGCGATGCCTTGCCAGCCCGGCAGCATCAGCAGCCAGATCCCCGCCGGCCGATCGAACCGGCCCAGCTTCAGCCAGGGTCGCAGGCCAGGCGGCGCATGGCGATCGACCCAGTTGGTCGCGACGGCGTCGGGCAGAATGGTCGTGGCGGTCATGCGGCGAGGCTTAACCCGAGGGCTTCGAGACGTCCCATAGGGAAGATCGATCTTCTTGAGAAAAACGATCAATTGGATTTATCTTGCCCGCGCGGCCAAGGTCTTCCTGCAAGCCATTCGCAGGAGCGACCGCCATGACCACCGCCGCCATTCGCCTCTCGGGCTGGAGCCTGCTGATCGCCGGCGCGGGCGCCGGGATCGTGCTTCCGCACCCGGTGACCACCCGCCTGTGGACCGCCGCCGGCAAGCTGTTCGCGCTGTCCGGCGACCACGGCATGGTGGCGCGCCTGACCTCGGCCACCAAGTTCGGCCCGAAGATCCGCCGCGGCCTGGACACCCGCCGGCCGCGCCGCGTGGGCGGCGTGGCGGAGGCGTTCTAGGCCAGCGCCTCGAGGGCCGAGACCACCTCCGCGCTCGTGACGATCGCGTGGGCATAGGTTGGCCCGTTGATGTCATGCGCCGCGTGCAGGGCCTCGTCCGAGAACGCCGCCGTGGCGTCGCGCACCAGGGTCACATGGTAACCCAGCTCGGAAGCCGAGCGGCCGGTGCCCTCGACGCAGGTGTTGGCGGCCAGACCGATCAGGACCAGATGCGTGGCTCCGCGCTGCTTCAGCCGCATGTCGAGGTCGGTGCCGGAAAAGCCGCTGGACCAGTGCTCGCCGACGATGACGTCGCCAGGCTGCGGCGTGAAGTCGGGATGCCATTCGCCGCCCCAGCCGCCCTTCTCGAAGACCAAGCCCCGGGCGCTGGCCTGGATGTAGGGATTGGGATGGGCCCAGGTGTCCAGATCGCCGGGCGCGTAGCGGTGGTGCGGCACGACATAGACCGTGACCCCGGCCGCGCGGGCGGCGGCGATCACCGCCTTCATGTGCTCGTGCAGGCCCTCGGCGCCCTTGGTGCCGGCCACGCGGCGCCACAGCTTGCCCTCCTCGGCCAGGAAGTCGTTGTAGGGATCGATCAGCAACAGGGCCGTGCGGCCTTTTGGCAAGACGAGATCGGTCATCGCGGGTTCCTACGGGGTTTGAACGATCCTGCGCCCGCGCTAGCGTCCGTTATTGAACCGGTGTGATCCTGCGCATGACCCCTGAGCCCGTCCGAAAGCCGCGCCGCCGCCTGACCCGGGCCGAGCGCTGGGCGCTGGACGGGATCGGCGGGGCGCTGCTGGCGACCGGCGCGGTCGGCATCGTCACGCCCGGCATGCCGACGACGGTGTTCTGGATCGGCGCGGTGCTGTGCTTCCTGAAGACCCGCCCCCACGCCGTGCGGCCCATGCTGCGCGTGCCGATCGTCGGGCCGGCGATCGTCTGGTTCCTGCGCTGGCGGCCGTTCGGCGGCGGGCGCAAGCGTCGCAGGCGCTGACGGGTCGCGCGGCCCGGGGAAAACGCCTATCTACGCCTCGCCATGACCGACGCTTTCGAGGACGAAGACGAAACCGGCGCCCGCAAGCGCGCGCTGTCGAACCGCCAGGTGCTGGGCTTCGTGGCCCGCTTCTGGAAGCGGCGGCCGGTGCTGTTCGGCCTGGGCGTCGGCCTGACCCTGGTGGCGATCGCCTTCGACCTGGCGCTGCCCTACGCCTCGGGCCACCTCGTCGACACCGTCACCAGCAAGCCGCGCGGCGACGCCGGCGCCTGGCAGGCGCTGGCGATGTTCATCGGCGTCTATCTGGCCTTCTCGGTCATCCGCAACATCGCCCACCGGTTCTGGATCCCGCTGGCGGCCCGGAACATGGAGGAGATGACCAACGAGAGCTTCGCCAAGGTGCAGGCCTTCTCGTCGGACTGGCATGCCGACAGCTTCGCCGGCGCCACCGTGCGCAAGCTGACCCGCGCCATGTGGGGCTATGACAGCGTCACCGACGCGGTGACCATCTGGCTGGGGCCGGGGATCATCGTGCTGGTCGGCCTGTCGATCGCCATGCTGCTGCGCCAGCCGCTGGCGGGCGCGGTCTCGCTGGTCGTGGTGGTGGCCTACCTGTCGGTGAACCTGTGGGTCACCGAGCGCTATGTGCGACCCAGCAACCTGCGCTCCAACGCGCTGGACTCGCAGATCGGCGGGGCGTTGGCGGACGCGGTGACCTCCAACCCGACCGTGAAGAGCTTCGGCGCCGAACAGCGCGAAGCCGCGCGGCTGGCCGAGGTCACGGCGGCCTGGCGCGAGGCGGTGATGGTCACCTGGAACCGCTTCACCGACGTCTGGCTGGGCCAGAACCTGCTGCTGGTCGTGCTGCAGGCCGGCCTGACCGGCTCGATGGTCTGGGGTTGGGCGCAAGGCACGGCCACGCCGGGCGACGTCGCCTTCGCCATCACCGCCTTCATGCTGATGAGCGGCTATCTGCGGAACCTGGGCGAGAACATCCGCATGTTGCAGAAGGGCCTGGACGACGCCGAGGACGTCGCCGCCTGGACCCGCCTTCAGCCCCAGATCGCCGACGCGCCGGGCGCGCCGGACTTCAAGCCGGGCGCGGGCAGCATCGAATTCAAGGACGTGACCTTTCGTTACAAGGCGGCTGGCGCGCCGCTGTACGACCACTTCAGCCTGAAGATCGCGCCCGGCGAGCGGGTGGCCCTGGTCGGGCCGACGGGCTCGGGCAAGTCGACCTTCGTCAAGCTGGTCCAGCGGCTGCACGACCTGCAGGACGGGGCGGTGGTGATCGACGGCCAGGACGTCTCGGCGGTGACCCAGGCGTCCCTGCGCCGCGCCATCGCGGTGGTGCCGCAGGATCCGGCCCTGTTCCACCGCAGCCTGTTCGAGAACATCGCCTACGGTCGTCCCGGCTCGACGCGCGAAGAGGTCGAGGCCGCCGCCAGGAAGGCGCGCGCCCATGACTTCATCCTGCGCCTGCCCAAGGGCTACGACACCCTGGTCGGCGAGCGGGGGATCAAGCTGTCGGGCGGCGAGCGCCAGCGCGTGGCCATCGCCCGCGCCTTCCTGACCGACGCGCCGATCCTGGTGCTGGACGAGGCGACCTCGTCGCTGGACGTCGAGACCGAAGGCCAGGTCCAGGCCGCCGCCGAGGCGCTGATGGAAGGGCGGACCACGATCGTCATCGCCCACCGCCTGTCGACGGTGCGCGGCGCCGACCGGATCCTGGTGTTCCAGAAGGGCCGCGTCGTCGAGGAAGGCCGCCACGCCGAACTGGCGGCGAAGGGCGGGGTCTATGCCCGCCTCAACGCGATCAGCGAGGGCGTGATCTAGGGAAGCCGGACCAAGCCGTCGCGTAGCGGCGGGGCCGCGACCTTACAGCCGTCGTCGGTCGGGATCACGGCCAAGCGCTGATCGCCGACCACGATGTCGCTTCGCGGCGCCGGCGGGGCCATCCGCACCGTTCCGGCCTTCAACGCCGCGTCGATGTCGGCGCCAGGGCAACCGCCCTGGGTCTGGGCGACGCGCCGCCAGCCCTTGTCCGTCGTCTTGAAGACGTCGAACGTCGCGCCGCTGGTCAGCAGCACCTCGTCAACGCCGTCACCATCGGTGTCAATCACCAGGGCCGAGCAGCGCGCGCCGGCGATGGTGCAGATCGATTGCACGTCGCCGATCGTCCAGTCCTGCTCGCGGAAACCGGCGGGCAGGGCCTTTCCGGTCGGATAGATGGCCATGGCGGCGAAGTCGGGACTGCGCTTGGCGTCGTCATAGGCGCTCTTGAGCGTCTTGGCCTTCCCGGCGGCGTCGCGAATGGCCTGGTCGGGCGAGCCCAGCAGGCGCTCAAAGGCGTCGCGCCCGTAGTGGCCGCTGGAGAAGCGCAAGAACTTGTAGTCGAACTTGTCGGCCGTGACCTTGCCCGCCTCCAGCCGCTTGACCTGGCTGTCCACCGACAGGCGCGCCGGATCGGCGATCGGCGTGAACAGGGCGATCAGAAGCAACACGGAGACCGCCGCCATGATCAGGTTGGTCGGCTCCAGCGGCTTCATCCACGGGCCGGGCTTCAGGGCGGCCAGCGCATAGCCGACCGTGAAGCCGATCGCGACCACCAGATAGGCGCTGGCGAACACCCGGTCCGCCGTCAGGCCATACTGGTCGATCCGCAGCCACAGGGCGTAGGCGGCCAGGATGACGATCGGGATCAGCAGCAGGCCGGCGGCGCGGGCGGCCCACTGGGGAATGGCGTGTGGCGGCTCGACGCCATCCTGATAGGCGGCGTTGACCAGGATGATCAGGGCCGCGGCGGCCGCCAGCAGCAGGGCGGTGGCGGCCTTGGTGCCCCACAGC
>JAEXJH010000115.1 GCA_023445955.1 Pseudomonadota bacterium | reverse complement strand
GACCATGTCGGCGTCGGCTGCTTCGTCGACAGCTGCGTCACCTGCAAGGAAGCCCGCGACCTGGACCGCGAGCAGTACCAGCCGGGTCTGGTCCTGACCTACAGCGGCTTCGAACCGGGTTCGGCTGCGCCGACCTATGGCGGCTATTCCGACCACATGGTGGTCAAGGAAGACTACGTCCTGTCGATCCCCGAGAACCTGGCGCTGGACGCCGCCGCCCCGCTGCTGTGCGCCGGCATCACGCTGTACTCGCCGCTGCGCCACTGGAACGCCGGCCCCGGCAAGAAGGTCGCGATCCTGGGCATGGGGGGCCTCGGCCACATGGGCGTCAAGCTGGCCCACGCCATGGGCGCCGAGGTCACGGTGCTGAGCCAGACCCTGTCCAAGCAGGCCGACGGCCTGAAGATGGGCGCGGACCACTACTACGCCACCAGCGACGCGGCGACGTTCGAGACTCTGGCCGGTGAATTCGACCTGCTGATCTGCACGGTCTCGGCCGGCATCGACTGGGGGTCGTACCTGAACCTGTTGAAGGTCGACGGGACCATGGTCCTGGTCGGCGCGCCGGAAGAGCCCGTGCCGCTGAACGCCTTCGCCCTGATCCCCGGCCGCCGCACCCTGGCCGGCTCGATGATCGGCTCGATCAAGGAAACCCAGGAGATGCTCGACTTCTGCGGCGAAAAGAACATCGTCGCCGACATCGAGGTCATCGCGATCGACCAGATCAACGACGCCTACAAGCGCATGGCCAAGAGCGATGTGCGGTATCGCTTCGTGATCGATATGAGCACGCTGTAGGCCCGCAGCCCCCTCTCCCCTTGCGGGAGAGGGTGGCCCGCGAAGCGGGTCGGGTGAGAGGTCGCGCCGGGCTATCCGGACAGGCCTATCGACCCCTCATCCGTCAGCTTCGCTGACACCTTCTCCCGCAAGGGGAGAAGGGAAACCGTCAGAACCGCGTCTTGCACCCCTGCTTCAGGTGCACCCCGCGCAGGAACCCCCGCCGGGCCAGGCCCGCATCGACCACCGCGTTCATGTGGCGGTCGGCGGGCGCCGCGCCGGTCACTTCGCGCACCAGGCCGCGGAACGGGATGATGCTGTTGATGATGGCCTTGCCGCCGGCCTCGGCCAGCTTGCCGCCGCGGTTTTCCGTATATTCGTTGCCGACCGAATAGTCGGCGCCCAGCACCGCGTTCAGCTGGGTGACCTCGCCGGCGATGGCCTTGCAGGTCTTCAGGCCCTTCAGGCTGTAGGGGTCGTTGAAGGCCTTCTCCAGGATCGGCGGGATCTCGCGCTTGGAGGCGCCGATGTCGCGGGCCGGCTGGCTGCCGATGTCGACGGCCTTCTTCCTGGCCTCGCCCCAGCGGCCGCCGGGCTCGTCCGGCTTGGACGGCGGCTTCATCTGGGCGTGAGCCGCCGGGGCGATCGCCAGGGCGACCACCGCTCCGAACATGACGAACAGCTTCCGAGACATGAGAACGCCCTCCACGCGAGTAAACACCGATCAGGAACGACAAGCGTGACCGCTGGTTCCTTTGAACCGCAGGGGCGTCCAGCCTAGTTCGGCGGCGTGGCCGCTTCCAGGTCAAAGGCGGCGTCGAACGCGTCGTCGCCGGGCACCGCGCCCTCCAGAGCGCCGACGAACAGGTCCTCCAGCGCGTCCCAGATGAAGGTCAGCTGTTCGAGGACGGCCGGAACCTTGGCCGGCGCGAAGCCCGGATAGAGATCCTCGACCAGCCAAAGGCCGGTCTCGATGTCATAGCCGAAGCGGCAGCCGATCAGCCGGAACTGGGCCTTGGCCACGGTCTCGAACAGGGCGGTCAGGTCGCGGGCCTCGTTCAGATCCTCGGGGTCCAGCACCAGGCAGCGCGCCTGCACCCAGCCGTGGTCGGGCAGCAGGTAGAACGCGCCCTCATCCTCGCCGCCGGAGACTTCCAGGCCGCGGTCGATGGCCTCGACGACATAACCGGCGTCGCGGCAGGCCGCGGTGAGGTCGGCCAGCAGGGCGGCTTCCTGGTCGGGGGTGAGGTCGGTCATGGGGAGGCTCCGGGATTGTGGGGGCGTTCTAGCACGAACCTCAACTCCCCAATCCACCGTCATGCCCGCCCTTGTGGCGGGAATGACGGCTAAAAGGGAATCCCGGGGAGGGACCTAGCTCCGGTAATCCCCGTTGATCGCCACGTACTGCTTGGTCAGGTCGCAGGTCCACACCGTGGAAGACCCCTTGCCCACGCCGACGTCGACGCTGACCTCGAACTCCTGGTTCTTGACGTAGGCGCTCATCTTGGCCTCGTCGTATTCGGCCGAGATCAGGCCGTCGCGGGCGGCGTAGAAGTCGCCGAACTTGACGCTGATCTTCTCGCGGGCGACCGGCTCGTCGGCGCGGCCGACGGCCATGACGATGCGGCCCCAGTTGGCGTCCTCGCCGGCGAAGGCGGTCTTGACCAGCGGGCTCTCGGCGATGGTGCGGGCGATCTTGCGGGCCGACGCCGGGCTCTCGGCGCCGTTGACGGTGATCTTGACGAACTTGGTCGCGCCCTCGCCGTCGCGGACCAGCTGCAGGGCCAAGTCCAGCAGCACATGCTCCAGCTTGTCGCGGAAGTCGGCCAGGCGCTTGTCGCCGGCGCGGTGGATCTTGGGCGCGCCCGACTTGCCGGTGGCGAACAGCAGCAGGGTGTCGTTGGTCGAGCGGTCGCCGTCCACCGTCACGCAGTTGAAGGTCGTGCGGGTGTAGAGGCTGACCAGGGTCTGCAGCGCCGCGGGCGCGATGGCCGCGTCGGTGGCCACGAAGGCCAGCATGGTGGCCATGTCGGGCGCGATCATGCCCGAGCCCTTGGCGATGCCGGCGATCTTGACCTCGTGACCGTCGATCATCGCCGTGGCGTAGGCGCCCTTCGGGAAGGTGTCGGTGGTCATGATCGCCCGGCCGGCCTCGGCCCAGGCGTCGGCCTTCAGGCGGGCTTCGACTTCGGGCAGGCGGGCGGTGATCTTGGCGTCGTCCAGGATGACGCCGATGACGCCGGTCGAGGCCATCATCACGTCGCGCTGGCGGCAGTCCAGGCGCTTGCCCACGGCCGTTGCCACGCGGCGCACGGCGTCGGCGCCGGGGCGGCCGGTGAAGCTGTTGGCGCAGCC
>JAEXJH010000114.1 GCA_023445955.1 Pseudomonadota bacterium | reverse complement strand
GGTCATGGAGAGGCCGCCCCAGCCCGACCCGATGTCCAGCGTCTTCATGCCCGGCTGGATCAGCAGCTTGCGGCCGATCAGGGCTTTCTTGGCGGCTTGAGCCTCTTCCAGCGTCATGTCCGGACGCTCGAAATAGGCGCAGCTGTACTGCATGTCGGCGTCGAGGAACCGGCGGTAGAGCTCGTTGGAGACGTCGTAGTGGTGGGCGACGTTCTGGCGCGAGGCCACGCGATCGTTGACCTGCTGGATGCGCCGCTTCAGCGCCTTGCGGAAGCGGCTCAGGGCCGAGCCGCGCTTGGGCTTGCGCCCGCCGCTCTCGCCGACGATCGTCAGGAGGTCCGAAATCGCGCCCTGTTCGAAGACGATGTCGCCTTCCATGTAGCCTTCGCCCAGGCCAAGACTGGGATTGGCCAGCCGGCGCAGGCCGCGGCCATTGATCCGGATGGCGACTGGAGGCCCTGTTCCGTCCCCCGCCTTGATGACGCGACCTCCTGGCAGATGCGCCGTGAAATCGCCGGTCTTGATCATTTTGCTGAGCAGGGCTTCGATCATGCCCACCAACTTAAGCACAAGTTCGGCCGCGACAACCTGTCGCACACGGAGGAAAGAGCATGTCGATCGCGATGACGCCGATCGGGCAGGTCTGGGGCGGCCGCACCGCCCCCGAGGACGACGACTGGGGCGAGAGCCGCGCCTGCGTCGTGCTGGATCCCGAACGCTTCGACGACGAGGCGCTGATGGGTCTCGACAGCTTCAGCCACGCCGAGGTGATCTATGTCTTCGACAAGGTCACGGACGACCAGATCGTCACCGGCGCGCGCCATCCGCGCGGCAATGCGGCCTGGCCTAAGATCGGCATCTTCGCCCAGCGCGGCAAGAACCGGCCCAACCGCATCGGCGTCACGGTCTGCGAGATCGTCTCGGTCAATGGCCGGGTGCTGGAGGTAAAGGGCCTGGACGCGATCGACGGCACGCCGGTGCTGGACATCAAGCCGATGATGAGCGGCTTCGCCCCGCGCGGCGCCCATCGCGAGCCGGCCTGGGCGCTGGAGATCATGGAGAAGTACTGGTGAGCCGCAGCGGCGTCGTCGTCGCCAGGGCCGGCGTCGACGAGGCGCCGATCATCGCCAACCTCATGCAGTTCTATATCCACGACTTCTCGGAGCTGTGGTTCGACCGCGAGGTCGAAGGCGAGCTGGGGCCGGACGGCCGGTTCAGCGACTATCCGGACCTGACCGCCTACTGGACCGACCCGACGCGGCAGGCCTGGCTTTTCCGCATCAATGGCCTGCCGGTCGGCTTTGCCCTGGTCAACGACGTCGCCCATTCGCGGACACCGGTCGACCAGGCGGTGGCCGAGTTCTTCGTGGTCCGCAAGCACCGCCGGCGCGGCCTGGGCCTCGAAGCCGCCCACGCCCTGTTCGGCGCGGCCTGGGGCGTCTGGGAAGCGGCGGTGGTCCGCCGCAACGTCGGAGCGCTGAGCTTCTGGCGACGCGCCGCCGCCAGCTATCCGGGGGTACGCGACCTGGTCGAGGAGGATCACGACGACGCCTTGTGGAACGGCGCGGTCCTGCGGTTCCGGGTGGGGTAACCGCGCCCAAGGTCTAGCTCTCGACGGACAGACATCGTAACGGCATCTAAGGTTGAGTCGAAAAATACCTTAGGGGGTAACGCGTGGCGAATCTCTCGCTCGGTCCGGGCGTTTCGGTCGATTTTCTGGATATCGAGGACAGCGGAATCGCTGTGCCCACGCCGTCGTCCAGAACCTCGACCCGCTATGTCGTCGACTATGGCGACGGCTCGTACGAGGAGTTCGTCGGCTTCGGCTTCACCTATGCCTCGAACGGTTTCCCGACGGGCGGCACGATCACCAAGATGACGGCCTATGACGGCGGCGACGTCATCCTCCAGATCAGCGACGTGTCGCTCTCGGCCAGCGTGCTGATGGGCTACTACCGCGCCGGCGCGGACCTTCAGGCCCAGAGCTACATCTTTGCCGGCGCCGACCACATGGTCGGCGGAGCGGACGCCGACACCATGCGCGGCTTCACCGGCAACGACTACATGGAGGGCAACGGCGGCAACGACGTCCTGTATGGCGACGCCGGCGACGACATCATCGATGGCGGGGCAGGCGTCGACACGGCCGGCTATGACGCGGCCGTCGCCAACTTCGCCATCACCCAGAGCGGCGCCAACTGGATCGTCGCCGACAAGCGCCCGAACGGCCTGGGGACCGACACCCTGATCAGCATCGAGCGCATCGCGTTCACCGACCGCATCGTCAACCTGCAGATCTCCAACACCCTGATCAACACCGAGGCCGGCAACATCCTGCGCTCCAGCGCGGTGACGGACATCTCGATCCTGGTGGCCAATTCGCTGAAGACCACGACCGACGGGCTGGCGGACCTGATCAAGCGGGCCGACGCGACCACCACGGTGGCGACGCTGAGCTACCAGTTCTTCACAGGGAAGATCCCGACCAAGGCCGGCTACGATTTCCTGATCTCGCCGACGGGCGGCAATGGCGCGAACCTGAACAGCGCCTATTACGCGCAGTTCGACACCATCAACCGCTACATCAACTTCGCGGTCAATCTGGGCAAGAACGGGGAGGGCAAGGACGCCTTCCTGGCCAGCTACGGCGCGCTCAGCCTCTTCGACGCGACCAAGAAGGCCTATGGTGTGATCTTTGGCGCCACGCCGAGCGACGCCAAGGTCCACGCCCTGATCGACACGCGCGTCGACTACCTGGCCTATTACGGCGGCGACGGCGCGAACGGCATTGGGACCAAGGCCGCGATGGTCGGGTTCCTGCTGGCCGCGGCCGCCACCGAGGATGTCGGCATGTATTCCAAGGCCAGCAACGACTTCCTCACCGACCTGGCCGATGGGGCGACCTTCGCGGTCGACCTGGTGGGGGTCTATGGCAAGGGCGCGTACGCCTACGCTGGTTAGAGCTTCCTCAGCTCCGGGCAGGCGCTGGGTTCGGCGGTCCAGCTGATGCTGGCGACCTTCCAGGCGCCGTCGGCCTTGACCAGGGTGAAGACATCGATGCCGCAGTGGAGGGTCTTGCCGTCCTTGCTGACCTCGTAGGGGGCGGTGACGGTGGC
>JAEXJH010000113.1 GCA_023445955.1 Pseudomonadota bacterium | reverse complement strand
GTATGCCCTCCACGACGATGGCGCGGGCGTCGGCGGAGAGGCCGGCGCGGTTCAGGGCGTGGGCGATGCGGGCGCGGTCCACCGGCTGCGGACCGGCCGCGCCGGCGTCCAGCGCCAGCGACAGGGCCAGCAGGCCCGCCTCGCCCTTGCGCCTGGCGCTCCCGGCGTCTTCCAGCACGATCACGCGCGCGGCCGAGGCGGCCGGCTTGCCGAGGTCGAAATTGGCGAACTGCGTGCGGGTGTCGGCGTCCATCGTCCCGCCCAGGCTGGCCAGCAGCACCGCGGCGGGCTGGGCCGGCGACTTCGGCCCGCCCGAGGCGCCGCGCGCGACGAGGTTACCCAGCACCTGGTTGTCGACCTTGCCGGAGGCGGCGGCGATCAGGGCGTCGAGGATGGCCAGGTCCGCCGGGCCGGCGCCGGGGATGCTGTCCTGCACCAGGTGGCCGCGGATGGTCTGGGCGCTGGTCACATCGCCGGCCGCCAGGGCCGCGCGGGCCATCAGCACCGGATCCTGCAGCGGCGCGCCGGCGGCGGCCAGGGCGGCGATCGAGGCGGCCGAGGCGTGGGCGGCCTCGACAAAGGCCGGCACGGTCTTGGCCTGGCGCAGGAACGCGATGTCCGAGGCCTCCTGCGCCGTCAGGTCCGCGCCGGGCGACACGCCCGACAGGTCGCCGCTGGGCTTGAGGACGGGCTTCAACGCGGGCGAGGCCGAGGCGATGGCGGCGGCCGACTGGATGTCGAGGTTCAGGCGGCGCGACAGGGCGTAGTTGACCCCGTTCTTCAGATTGGCTGCGCCCGGGGCGGTCCCGGAGAGCGCCGCGCCCATCAGGCGGGCGTAGTCGGCGTCTTTCGTGGCGTTTTGAGCCAGCTGGAAGGTCAGCTGGGCGGCGTCGGCCTGGCCCGCCTTCAGCTGGCAGAAGGCCCGCAGGCGCAGCCAGTAGGCCGCGCCGCGATCGACGGTCAGGGCGTCCTGGATCGCGCAGGCCTTGTCGTCGTCGCCGGTGATCAGGGCCGCCTCGGCCGTGGCCATCGACAGCGGGGCGCTGCCCGCCGCGCCGGTCGCCCGGTCGAGGATGGCGTTGGCGCCCTTGGCCTCGCCCAGGGCCACCAGGGCCATGGCGCGCGCCGCGCCCATGTCGACATTGTCGCCCACGCCGGCAGGGCCGTTGGCGCCGGTGGCCAGCAGCCGCTTGGCGAGGCTGGCGAAGGCCGGCGACAGCGGCTTGCTGCCCGCCAGCTTCGGTACGACGTCGCGCATGATGTCGGGCGCGGTGTCCTTCCACAGATCCCCACCGATGCCGGTGTCGGCCGCAGGGCTGGAGAAGTAGTCGGGCGCGGCCAGGCTCTTGACCTTGACCTCCTCCTGAGCGGCGACAACGGCCGGCGTGAGCAGGAGCGCGGACAGCGCGACGGCTTGCGAGAGACGCTTCGAAAGGACCATAGACCGGTTATGACGCATCACGGAGTTCTCGCAAACTTGGCGGTTTGGCCAACCCTCGTGTAAACCCGCGACCGCATCATGACCGCCCTCGTCCTTTCTCCCGAAGAGCTCGCCCCGCTGCGCCAGCGCACCATCGTGCTGGTGGGCCTGATGGGCGTGGGCAAATCCAGCGTCGGACGGCGGCTGGCCAACTTCCTGGAGCTGCCGTTCCGCGACGCCGACAATGAGGTCGAGGCCGCCGCCGGCCGCTCGATCTCCGAGATCTTCGCCGAGCTGGGAGAGTCGGCCTTCCGCGACGGCGAGCGCCGGGTGATCGGCCGCCTGCTGGACGAGCCGCCGCACGTGCTGGCCACCGGCGGCGGCGCCTTCGTCAATCCCGAGACCCGCGCCCTGATCAACGCCAAGGCCACCTCGGTCTGGCTGAAGGCCGATATCGAGCTCTTGGCCCGCCGCGTCTCGCGCAAGGACAACCGCCCGCTGGTGCGCGGCAAGGATCCCGTTCAGGTGCTGACCCAGTTGGCCGAGACCCGCTATCCGGCCTATGCCGAGGCCCAGGTCCACGTCCAGACCGGCGACACGCCGCACGGGGTGGCGGTCGACGCCATCCTGACCGCGCTGCGCGCCCACCCGTAGGAGTTTCCGCCCATGATCAGCACCGTCTCCGTGGGCCTGGGCGAGCGCGCCTATGACGTGGTCATCGGGCCGGGCCTGATCGACCAGGCCGGCGCGCGGATCGCCCCTGTCCTGGGCAAGCGCAAGCGGGTGGCCATCGTCACCGACAGCAATGTCGGCGAACACCACGGCGAGCGCCTGGCGGTGTCCCTGGAAAAGGCGGGCGTCGCGGTCGACGTCATCACGATCCCGCCCGGCGAGGAGAGCAAGAGCTTCGAGGGCCTGCAGGACCTCTCCGACCGCCTGCTGGCCCTGGGCCTGGAGCGCGGCGACCAGATCGTGGCCTTCGGCGGCGGCGTGGTCGGCGACCTCGCCGGCTTCGCGGCGGCGATCTACAAGCGCGGCATCGACTTCGTGCAGGTGCCGACCACCCTGCTGGCCCAGGTCGACAGCTCGGTCGGCGGCAAGACCGCCATCGACACCCCGCGCGGCAAGAACCTGATCGGCGCCTTCCACCAGCCGCGCCTCGTCCTGGCCGACCTCGACGTCCTGGCCACCCTGCCCGCCCGCGAGCTGGCGTGTGGATACGCCGAGATCATCAAGTACGGCCTCTTGGGCGATTTCGCCTTCTTCGAATGGCTGGAAACGAACGTCCAGGCGGTGCTGGCGCGCGACGTCGACGCCCTGGTCCGCGCGGTCGGACGCTCGGTGGAGATGAAGGCGCAGATCGTCGAAGAGGACGAGAAGGAAGCCGGCCGCCGGGCGCTGCTGAATCTCGGCCACACCTTCGGCCACGCGATCGAGGCCGAGATGGGCTTCGGCGACGCGCTGAAGCATGGCGAGGCGGTGGGCGTGGGCATGGCCCAGGCGTTCCGCTTCTCGGCGAAGCTGGGCCTGTGCCCGACGCAGGACGCCGTCCGCGCCGAGGTGGCGATCAAAGCGGCGGGACTGCCGACGACGATGGCGGACGTGCGAGCTGAACCGTTCAACGCCGACGCCCTGGTCGCCCACTGCGGCCAGGACAAGAAGGCCGAGGGCGGGAAA
Source organism: Pseudomonadota bacterium (assembly GCA_023445955.1). Classification (GTDB taxonomy): domain Bacteria; phylum Pseudomonadota; class Alphaproteobacteria; order Caulobacterales; family Caulobacteraceae; genus Caulobacter. The sequence goes on along the minus strand of JAEXJH010000113.1, from coordinate 255 downwards.
CTGACCTTCGTGCTGGTGCGGGGGATCGGGGATGCGTTCGTGGCGAAGGATGTGGATCGGGAAGCGCTGAAGGCGTTCCTGGTCGAGGAAGGGGCTCGGTAGCCAAATCTGCTCCCCCTCTGGGGGGAGCTGTCGCGGAGCGACTGAGGGGGCTTCTCCGTATAGGCCGAGCTGCCCCCTCCTCCCCCTCTGGGCCACCACCCCCCGAGGGGGAGGCGAAGCCAAACCAACCCCCCCTTGCGCCCCTTCACCCTC
>JAEXJH010000112.1 GCA_023445955.1 Pseudomonadota bacterium | reverse complement strand
TCGGACGGCCGTCCAAGCGGGGCCGGCTCGGTGTGCACCACCTTACCGACTTGGTCGGGATCGCTTTCCATATGGGCGTCGCTGCCAGGGATAGGTCCCGTCGCGGCCGGCTCGGGCGCTGGCGTCGCCGGATAGTTGGGGACCGGGGCGCGAGGCTGGGTGACATTGTGGACGCCGCCCAGGCCATCGGCGGTTTGCGGATCCTTGCCGGTGCTCATGTCCTTGCCTCTCCGAAACTAGCTTTGGAGTTCAAACGCCAAGTGAGCCCTTCGCGTTCGCGGGCTCACCAACTAAGCCCCCGCCGTGGCGCGGGCTTCCTTCTTGAACGAGGCTCGCCGACGCCCTGTCCCGCGTCATCGCGCGCCCTCCCCCATGCGGATCGCCGCAGCCCTTGACTCTAAATCTACCTAGGTAGATTTATATCGCATGGCTCGTTCACGCTCCCTCTCCGCCCACGCCCGAACGCTTCTGGCGGCCTTGCTCGAGGCGCGCGCCCAATGGTCCCATGGCTATGAACTCGCGCGATCGGCCGGCATCAAGTCAGGGACGCTCTATCCGCTCCTGATCCGACTTGAGGCCCAGGGCTATCTGGAAGCACAATGGGAACAGCCGGCCGAAGGTGGCAGGCCGCCACGACATGCCTATCGGCTGACGGAGGCCGGGGTCAGCCTGGCGCGGGACAATCCTCCCCAGGACGTGAGCTGCGCAGACATTGGTCGGGCGGCGAAGGCATGACTTTCACGCGCCGGCTGGCTCACCTCATTTGCGGCCTGCTGCAGGTCAGCTTGCCCGCGCCGAACCTCGGCTGGTCCCGCGCCGCGCGTGCGGAAATGTCGGCGATCGAGAGCGACGCCGAAGCCCTGACGTTCGCGGTGGAGACGTTCTGGGGCCTGGGTGTCGCCGGCCTTAAATGCCGTCTCCTGCGGGCGGCCGTGAAGCTTGGCGGCGGCGCCGGGCCTGGCCAGGCGCTTCCACATGTGGGCTGGCAGGACAGTCTCACCCGCTGGCCACGGGCCCTTGGGGTCGCCAGCGTGCTGATAGCGAGCCTTCTTGGCGTCACCGTTCTCGCGGTGGCGGGCGCGCCGGCGCGCTACATCGCCGGCAATATCGCCGCTCTGGGCCTGGGGTTGGTGGCGTTGGCGTTCATCGGGCGCAGGGTCTCGTCGGATCGGATCGGACTGGACAGGGTGCTGCTGGCCGTGAGCCTGCTGCTGTGGGTCGCCGCGGGCTTCGGCGAAACGGCGAATGGCGCCAGTCGCTGGCTGCGCGTCGGCGGCCTGACGTTACAGCCAAGCCTCTTGGTCCTGCCGGCGATGGTCATCGGCTTTGCCGCGACACAGACGGCGATGGGCGTCCTGGCGATGGTTCTCGCCGCCGGCGCGCTGGCGCTGCAGCCCGATGCGGCCATGGCCGGCGCGCTCTGCGTCGGGTTGGCGGCGGCATGGATATCGCGGCCTGGCCGCCTTGGCCTGATCGCCCTGGCCAGTGGCGTCGCGGCCTGGAGCATAACCCTGGTCCGGGGCGAAACGGCCGCGCCCCTGCCGTTCGTCGATGGCGTCCTGGCCTCGGCGCTCGATGTGCACGGGGTGCTGGGCGTGGCCGTGCTCGGGGCCCTGGGCCTTCTGCTGGCGCCGGCGCTTCTCGGCGATATGCGCGAGCCCCACACGAGCGCGGCGTATCTGACCTTTGGCGGGATCTGGACGGCGGTGATCTTCGCCGGAGCGGTTGGCCCCTACCCCACACCTGTCGTGGGATACGGCGGCAGCGCCATTGTCGGCTATCTCCTGAGCTTGCTCATGCTGCCCACGCGGGTCGCGCCATCGCCTGCGGGGCGCGGCGACGCCGCGCGCGAGACTCCCGCGCCGGCCGAGCCAAACCTGCGCCTGACCCTCACCTAGCCCGGCGGCCATCCGCCAGCGCCAGTCCGTCACCCGGAAGGAAAACGCCTTTGAAACTGCCTCGCCTCGCAAAGCGGGATCGCTATCTGCTGTCTGCGCTGCTGATGATGGGTCTGCTCTGGTTTGGATGGACCCAACTGACGCGGCCCCGCGGAGCCCAACAGGTCACCTTCAAGCCGGCCGCCGAGCAATGCGGCGCGGACGGCCCGTTGACCTACTGCGTCTACCGGGCGGTCGGCGGCGTCAATGGCGACATCGTCTACCACCTGCATGGTCGCGGCCTGGACGCGCGGATCTGGAACGACGACACCTATCTGACAGCGATGCTTCAGGCCCACTGGCAAACCCTTGGGAGGCCGCCGCCGACCGTCGTGACGCTGTCCTACGGGTCCACCTGGTTGCTGACGCCCAAGGGGCGGATGGCCAAGAGCGGCTTGCTGGAGGACATGATCAAGCGCCTGCCCGTCATCGAGGCCAGGATCGGCGCGCCCCGGCGGCGCCTCCTGCTGGGAGAGTCGATGGGCGGACTGAACGTCCTCGTCGCCGGGCTTTCCTATCCCACCCTGTTTACCAAGGTCGCGGCGCTTTGCCCGGGCGTCTATGCCGACTCGCC
>JAEXJH010000111.1 GCA_023445955.1 Pseudomonadota bacterium | reverse complement strand
TCTCGGGCCTCTGGCATTACTCGATCGACCCCTATCGATCGGGCGTCACCGATTTCCACGGCCAGCCGGCCAACGCCAGCGAGCGGCGCTACGCCGAGACCGATGTCGACGCGGCGATGCGGAACGGCGAGGGGCCTTTCGAATACAACATGGATGCCGCGCCGCAGGCGACCCTGCCGGGCTCGTGGCTGACCCACTCGGCCGAGATGCGCCACTACCAGGGTCTGGTCTGGTACCAGCGCCATTTCACGGCCGAGATCTCTTCCGGCCAGCGCCAGTTCCTGCGGTTCGGCGCGGCCAACTACAAGGCGCGGGTCTACCTCAACGGCGAGTTCGTCGGCGAGCACGAGGGCGGCTTCACGCCCTTCGCCTTCGAGGTCACCCAGCGCCTGCGGGCGGGCGACAACCAGGTGACCGTGGCGGTGGACTCCGTCGCCGGCCCGTCCAGCGTGCCGCCGCCGGTCACCGACTGGGAGAGCTATGGCGGGATCACCCGCGACATCCGCCTGATCGCCACGCCGCAGACCTTCGTGTACGACGCCTGGGTTCGCCTGACGCCGGACAACAAGATCGCGGTCGACGTCCGCCTGGACGGTCCGCAGGCGGCGGGCAGGGCGGTGACGCTGCGCGCGCCCGCTCTGGGCCTTGTCCTCTCCGGCGTGGCCGACGCCAATGGCCGTTGGCAGGTCAGCGTCGCCGCGCCCAAGGCCCTGGTCCGCTGGTCGCCCGACCGGCCCCAGCTCTACGACGTGGCCATCGACGCGGGTGAGGACCACTGGCGCGACCGCATCGGCTTCCGCACGATCCAGGCCAAGGGCAGCCAGATCCTGCTGAACGGCAAGCCGCTGTTCCTGCGGGGGATCAGCCTGCACGAGGAGGAGTTCGGCGTCGCGCCGTCGCGGGCCATCACGCCCGCCGCCGCCCGCGCCCTGCTGACCGAGGCCAAGTCCGGCCTGCACGCCAACTTCGTCCGCCTGGCGCACTATCCGCACGGTGAGATCACCACCCGCATGGCCGACGAACTGGGCCTGCTTGTCTGGAGCGAGATCCCCGTCTACTGGCTGATCGACTGGTCCAATCAGGGCGCCCTGAAGGCGGCGCGCCGGATGCTGGCCGAGAACATCGTCCGCGACCGCAACCGCGCCTCGATCGCGATCTGGAGCATCGCCAACGAGACCCCCAACTCGCCCGCCCGCAACACCTTCCTCAAGACCCTGGCCGGCGACGTGCGCGCGCTGGACGACACGCGCCTGGTGGGCGCGGCCCTGCTGACCGAGCGGACGGAGGAGAACGGCGTGCCGGTCATGACCATGAACGACCCGCTGGCGGCCTCGCTCGATGTCATGGGCATCAACACCTACAACGGCTGGTACACCGCCGACCGGCTGGACCTGGTGCCGTCGATCCAGTGGCGCGTGCCGACCGACAAGCCGCTGCTGTTCTCCGAGTTTGGCGCCGACGCCAAGGCCGGCTTCCACGACCAGCGGGCCAAGCCGCAGAAGTTCTCCGAGGAATTTCAGCGCGACTACTACAAGGCCACCCTGGCGATGGCCGCCAGGATCCCGACTCTGCGCGGTATCTCGCCCTGGATCCTCAAGGATTTCCGCTCGCCGCGCCGGCAGAATCCCTACCAGCAGGGCTGGAACCGCAAGGGCCTGGTCTCGGAGACCGGGCAGCGAAAGCTGGCGTTCGACGTCCTGGCTGACTTCTATGCCGACAAGGCCAAGGACGGAGCTCAGTGATGCGCCTCGATCGACGGGAAATGCTGCTGGGGGCGGTTGCGGCCCTGGCGCCGCGGGCGTCAGCCCGCGCCGCCGAGGACACGCTGGCTTCCGCCGCCGCGCGCCGGGGAATCACCTTCGGCACGGCCGTCGGCTCGCGCGGCTTCGCCAACGCCGACTACCGCGCCCTGGTCGAGCGCGAGTGCGCGGCGATCACGCCCGAGAACGCCATGAAGTGGGTCCCGCTGGCGCCCACGCCCGATCGCTTCAACTTCGAGGAAGCCGACCGCTACGCCGCCTGGGCGGGCAAGGCCGGCAAGGCGCTGCGCGGGCACACCCTGCTGTGGCCGCGCCAGGAACGGCTGCCCGAATGGGTCAAGACCTACGACTTCGGACCCAAGCCCGTGGACGCCTGCGACCGCGTCGTCGGTCGTCACGTGGCCACGGTCGCCAAGCGCTACGCCAAGCGCGTCAGCAGCTTCGACGTCGTCAACGAAGCCATCGATCCCAAGACCGGCGGCATGCGCGACAGCGTCCTGGCCCAGGCCTCTGGCGGCCTGGGACGGCTGATCGCCCTGTCGTTCCAGCTGGCCCGCGAGGCCGCGCCGAACGCCCAGCTGGTATACAACGACTACATGGATTGGGGCGACTGGTCGGCGACGCACCGCACAGGCGTGCTGCGCCTGCTGGAATCCCTGAAGAAGGGCGACATCCCCGTCGACGCCCTGGGCATCCAGGGCCACATCAACGTCTCGGCCGGCCAGGGCGTGGTCCAGCGTCGCGAGCGCGACTGGCGCGTGTTCCTCGATGAGGTGACGGGCATGGGCTACAAGCTGCTGGTCACCGAGTTCGATGTCGACGATCGCGAGATCACCGGCAGCATCGCCGAGCGCGACCAGCGCATCGCCGACTATGGCAAGGCCTGGTCCGACATCGTCCTGTCCTATCCGCAGACCACGACCTTCGTGACCTGGGGCCTCTCGGACCGCTTCAGCTGGCTCGACAGCTTCATGCCGCGCCCCGACGGCGCGCATAAGCGCGGCGACGTCTATGACGACGACTTCCAGCCCAAGGGCCTGCGGGCAGCGCTGCTGGCCGCCTTCGCGGCCGCGCCGGCGCGCGCTTAGCGCAAGGGCGATCTTAATGTAGCGGCGAGGCTGGCGTTCTCCCGCCGCCCGCGCTAGCAGACCGCCCCATGATCCGCCTCGACAACATCTCCAAGCAGAATGGCCACCAACTGCTGTTCATCGAAGCCTCGATGGGCATCCAGAAGGGCGAGAAGGTCGGCCTCGTCGGCCCCAACGGCGCCGGCAAGACGACGCTGTTCCGCATGATCACCGGCCAGGAGCAGCCGGATTCCGGCACGATCACCGTCGGCGAGACGGTCGATCTCGGTTATGTCGACCAGAGCCGCGATGCGCTCGCCGGCAACAAGACCGTCTGGGAAGAGATTTCCGGCGGCAACGACATCATCAAGCT
>JAEXJH010000110.1 GCA_023445955.1 Pseudomonadota bacterium | reverse complement strand
GCGTCGAGGCCTGCTGACGGGCCTGGGTTTGGCCGCCGGGGCGGCCGTCGTGGCTCTGGTCACGGTCCCGCAGTTCGCTCAACCGACCTTTACCGACTACTCGACCGGGCGCGGCGAAACCCGCGAGGTCGCCCTGAACGACGGCTCGCGACTGACCCTGGGCGCCGGCACCACCTTGCGAGTCCGCCTCGGCGCCAAGCAACGCGACGTGACCCTGGTCGACGGCGAGGCCAGCTTCGACGTCGCCCACCTGGCGAACCGCCCCTTCGTGGTGGCCGTGGGCGATCGCGAAGTCCGGGTCCTGGGCACGGAGTTCAACATCCTGAACCACGCGGGGCGCGTGGCGGTCTCGGTGCGCCGGGGCTTGGTCGCGGTCTCCGGCGGCCAGGAAGGCTTGGTCAAACTTGCGCGCGGCCAGCAACTGGCCCAGGCGCCGGGCCAGGTCGCCAAGGTGACGAACATCGCGCCGGCCACCGCCTTCTCCTGGAAATCGGGCAAGCTGATCTACGACCGCGCGCCGCTGACTCAGGTGGTCGCCGACCTCAATCGCTATGTCGCCACACCGATCCGCGTTGATCCCAGCGCCACCTCGGTGACAGTGTCGGGCGTGCTGCTGGTCGACGAGGAAGCCGCCATGATCCGACGCCTGGAACTTTTCGCCCCGATCGTCGCCGAGACGACGGCGAGCAGCGTGATTCTCAAGGCCAAGCCGGCGCGCCACTGACCGTGACGGGCAAGGTGTGGGCCGCGGCCCTCGGAGCCGGCCTCGCGGGCCTGTCCAGCGCGTCCGCGCAGGCCGCGCCACGCCTGTTGGCCGGCCGTCCCTCGCCCGTCGTGCGGCTGCAGATCGCCGCCAAGCCCGTCCACGCGGCGTTGATCGACTTCGCTCTGCAGGCCGAACTGTCCCTGGGCGGCGACCTGGACTCCTGCCGAGGCCAGGCCCCCGCCCTGACCGGACGCCTGTCGGTCAAGGCCGCGCTTGATCGCCTCCTGGCCGGCAGCGGCTGCGGCTATCAACAACCCGATCCGCGCACGGTGATCATCCGGCGCATGGCGGCTCCGGCCCGACCGGCCAAGTCCGCGCCGGCCGCCACGCTATTGGGCCTGGGCGAAGTGGTGATCACGGCCCAGCGCTACCCCAACCTCCCGGGCCGCACGCCCTACGCCATCTCCGTCGTGTCGGGCGGCGCGCTCGAGCGCGAGGCGTTGACCAGCCTCTATGACCTCTCCGGCCAGGTCGCCGGCATGACCGTGACCAACCTCGGCCCCGGGCGCGACAAGGTGCTGCTGCGCGGCCTGTCGGACGGCGCCTTCACGGGCCAGACCCAGTCGATGGTGGCGCTCTATCTCGACGATGTGCCGATCACCTACAGCGCCCCCGACCCAGACCTGCGCCTGGCCGATGTCGAGCGGGTGGAGATCATGCGCGGGCCGCAGGGCACGCTCTATGGCGGCGGCTCGCTGGGCGGGGTTATGCGGATCGCCACTCGCAAGCCCGACCTCGATCGTTATCAGGCCAGCGTGCTGGCCGGTCTGGGCTGGACCCAGGGCGGCGGCCGCAACGACGAAGTCGAGGCGATGGCCAATCTGCCGCTCGTCCACGGTAAGGTGGCCCTGCGCGGCGTAGTCTATCGCGAGAGCCAGGACGGCTACATCGTCAATCCGACGCTGGGCCTGCGCCACGCCAACGGCTCGACCCGCGCCGGCGTGCGGGCCAGCCTGCGCGCGGCCCTGACGCCGGGCTGGACCCTGACCCTGGGGCTCACCCACCAGTCGATCAACAACAAGGACACCCAGTACGGCCTGCATCGCCTGGGTCCCAAGGAACGCGACACGGCCGTGCGCGAACCGCACGACAACGACTTCGACCACCTGTCGCTGACCCTGGCCGGCGAAGGCGATTGGGGCCGGGTGACGGGCTCGGTCTCGCAGTTGTCGCACCACTTCGACAGTCGCTACGACGCCTCCTCGGCCGCGCCGCTCTATGGCCTGCCGGCCGCGCCGACGGCGTTCGACGAGGACAAGGGCATCGACCTGACGGTCGCCGAGGTCACCTACGCCACGCCGAGCGAGCACCGCCTGCACGGCCTGGTCGGGGCCTTCGCCTCGACCGGATCGATCCGCCTGAACACCAGCCTGCACGCCCTGCCCGCAGGATCCGCGATCGCCTATGCCGAGCGGCGGCGCGACGAGATCCGCGAGATCGCGCTGTACGGCGAGGCGACCTTCGACGCCACGCCGCGCCTGTCGGCGACGGCGGGCCTGCGCTGGTTCGACTTCAAGTTCGACACCGACTCGCGCGTCACGCAGCCGGACGGCCACCGCCAGACGGCCCAGTCCGCCGACGCCGCCGGCCTCTCGCCCAAATTCCTGGTCAGCTACGACGCCAAGCCCGGCTTGCTGCTTTACGCCCAGGCCGCCGAGGGTTATCGGCCCGGCGGCTTCAACACCGCCGGTCGCATCGGCCAGATATTCGACGCGCCAGAGACCCCGCCGCGCCGCTACAAGGCCGACGAGCTCTGGAACTACGAGCTGGGCGTCAAGCTGCGCGCCTTCGAAGACCGCCTGCAGGGCCGCGCGGCGGTGTTCTACGCCACCTGGGAGTCGGTCCAGAGCGACCAGTACCTGGCCGACGGCGTGGCCTACACCGCCAATATCGGCAATGGCGACAATCGCGGGTTCGAGGCGGAAGCCGCGTTCCGCGTCAGCGAGCGCCTGGACCTGCGCGCGGCGGCGCTGCTCAACGATCCCGAAGTCACCAAGCTCAATGCGGCCTTCAGCACGCGCAAGGACGCCAGCCTGCCCGGCGTGGCCCGGGCCTCGGCCAGCCTGGGCTTCGATTATCATCGCGACCTGGTCCTGGGCCCGGTCCTGCGCCTGCAGGGCCAGGCGTCGTACGTCGGGCCGTCATACCTGACCTTCGACGCCGACAAGGCTCACGAAATGGGCGAGTATCTGGGCCTGCGGGGCGTGGCCAGCCTGACCACGCCGGGCTGGACGCTGGCCGCCACGGTCGACAACCCGCTGAACAACCACGCCAACAGCTTCTCGTTCGGCAATCCGTTCCTGATCACCCGCGACCAGATCGTCACCCCGCCCCGTCCCCGGACCGTGAGCCTGAGGCTGACGGCCCGGTTCTGACGGCGCGCTTTAGAACCGCGCGTTCAGACTCACCTTCGCCGCGCGCCCGGAGGCCGGCGAGATGTTGTTGTTGCTGTCGGCGTACTGGAAGTAGCGCTTGTCGAGCAGGTTCTCGACGTTCAGCTGCAGGTCGTAGTTCTTGCTGACCCGGTAGTAGAGCGCGCCGTCGACGCGAGTGAACCCGGCCAGCGAGACCGTGTTGTCGGTCGCGGCGAACCGCTTGCCCATGCTGGTCACGCCGATGGCGCCGCCGAAGGTCTTGGTCGGGTCATAGCGCAGCCAGACCGCGCCCGACGACTTGGGCACGTGGTTGACGCGGTTGCCGGCCCGCACGGTCGCCGACTGCGAGTCCAGGAACTTGGCGTCGGTATAGGTGTAAGAGGCCACGATGCTGAGCTGGCGGGTGATCTCGCCCTGGGCGCTCAGCTCGACGCCCTTGGACCGCTGGCGGCCGATCGGAACGGTCGGCGAGGCGGCGTTGTTCGGGTCGCTCAGCGCCAGCACGTTGTCGCGGTCCAGCTGGAAGATCGCGGCGCTGAGGTTGAAGGTCGGCAGGACGTCCCACTTCGCGCCCAGCTCGTAGTTCTCGTACTTTTCCGGATCCAGGCTCTGGTTGGAGAGGTTCAGCGCGGCCAGCTGGTCGCCCCCGCGCGGCAGGTAGCTCTTCGAGTACGAGGCGTAGATCGAGGTGTTGGCGGCGGGCTTGTAGATCGCGCCAACGCGCGGCGACCACAGATTGTCGGTGGCGCTGAAATCACGCTGCACGCCGGCCGCCAGGAAGGGATTCCGGTTGGTGACGTCGGTCTGATAGTGCTCGTAACGGACGCCGGCGATGACCTGCAGCATCGGCGACAGCTCGATCTGGTCCTGGACGTAGCCGGCCGCGACCTTGGCGATGCTGAAGTTATGGCCGCTGGTGGCGGCTTCACGCCACTGGATGTCCGGGCGGCTGATCTGCGAGGCGGTGACCGGGACGAAGATGGTCTGCACGCCGGCGGCGCTGGTCGCGGTGGGGAAGAAGCCCTCGGTACGCAGGTTGCTGGTCGTCTGGCGACCAAACTCGGCGCCGATCAGCAGGGTGTGCTCGATGCCGTCCGTCGAGAGCTTGGCGTTGAAGTCGGTCTGATTGATCAGGTTCCGACGCTTGGCCCCGTTGTTGTAGGCGCTGATGGCCACGATCGAGCCCGGCGCATAGACGCCAGCCGCGAGGCCGGCGGGATTGGTCTGGGCGGTCGTGTTCACTGCACCCGGGAAGACGTTTTGGTAGAAGCGGTCATAGTAGGCGTAGCGCGTACGGTTGCGGATCGACATCGTGTCGCTGAAGCGATGCTCGACGAAGACCGTGCCGGCGTTGGAGTCGACCCAGTTGGGGCTCAGGTCCGGATCGCCGAAGAACTGGCCGCGCGGCGTCTCCAGCGGCTTGCCTTGGTAGGACGGCACGCCACGGTCGCCGATGCGCTTGTCGTGGAAGCGCTCGTAACCGATCGAGATCGTCGTATCCGGATCGAGCTTGAAGGTGGCGGTCGGGTTGAAGCCCCAGCGCTTGTTCCAGACGCCGTCGCGGAAGCTGCCGCTGTCCTGCCACACGCCGGCGGCGCGCAGCGAGATCGTCTCGCTGACCGGCGCGCCCAGATCGACCTGGCCGCGATAGTGGTCGTAGCTGCCCGCCTCCAGGCGCGCGCTCAGGTGCTGCTGGCCGTCGGCGACCTTGGTCACGCGGTTGATCAGGCCGCCGGTGACACCGCGACCGAAGATCATGGCGTTGGGGCCCTTGAAGACCTCGAGGCGCTCGATGTTGTAGAGGTCGCGATAGCTTTGGGTGTCGTCGCGCACACCGTCGATGAAGAAGCTGGCGGTCGTCAGGTTGCCGCGGAAGCTCAACGTGTCACGGTTGTTCTCGCCCTGCGAGGCGAAGACGCCGGGCACGTAACGGACCGCGTCGCCGATGCCGTTGGCCGCCTGATCCTCGATCTGCTTGACCGAGACGACGTTGACCGCCTGCGGCACATCGATCAGCGCTGTCGGCGTCTTGGTGGCCGAGACGATCGCGCCGGTCTTGTACGAGGTCTGGCTCGTGATCGTGACGCCGCTCACTTCGTTGGACGACTGCGCCAGGGCCGGCATGGCCAGGAGGCTGGCCGCCGAAGCCAGAAGCAAGGCGCGCGAAGGCGCGCCGCGGAACGTGCGGTTGATCGACATGTGATGGAAGTCCCGAACCTGGAGTTCGCTTATATGCGAACGATTTTCATTCGCGCCGTATAACGCTGCAACGAGACGTGCTCAGCCCGAAACTTCGAAGCTTGGGAATTTGTATAGAGACGGAAATGTCTCTGTAATCTCAGCGGCCACCGGACCTGCGCAGCCTGCGCCTCAGCATCTGCTATGGATGGTCGGCCAACTTCAGGGCGGCCTCGACACGGGCCTTGGCCGCCAGGGCGATGGCGGCGCGAAACTCGGCGATGACCGGCGGCGACGGACCGATCTCCGGCTCCAGCAGAGCGAAGGCCACCTTCAGGGTCGGACGGAAGCGGCGGACGACGACGCCTAGCCGATGGAACAGCGGGGCCGAGAAGGGCTCGGCCACGGTGATCCCCAGGCCCGCCTCGACATAGGCATAGGCTGGGAACGAATGCTGGGTCTCCAAGCGGCGATGCAGCTCGACCTTGCGATCCTCCAGGGCGTGATCGAGGCCGAACCACAGGGCCTCGGCCTCGTGCATCGGGCCGATGAAGGCCTCGCCATCCAGGTCACCGACATCGACAT
>JAEXJH010000109.1 GCA_023445955.1 Pseudomonadota bacterium | reverse complement strand
CCCCCAAGCCCACGCCCGTCCTGGCCGACGCCGGAGAGGCTCTGCCGTTCGCCATGCCGATCACGCCGGGCAAGCGCGGCAAGGCCAGGAAGGCGGCCAAGGCCGAGAGCGCCGACAAGGCGCCCGGCAAGACCCCGCGCTGGGCCTCGCTCTATCTGGACCTGGCTTTGCTGATCGCCCTGGCCCCCGCCATCCTGGCTGGCGGCGGCGCGCTGGGCGTCAAGCTGGGGATGATCCCGCTGCCGCTGGGCTACACGTCCATGACCCTGGACTGGGCGCCGCGCCTGGCCTTCATCAGCGTCGCCACCGGCCTGATCGGCTTGGTCCTGGCCCTCAGCGCCGGCTTTGCCCGCCTGTGGAAGGGCGCGGTGCTGGCCCTGGTGATCACGGCCGCCACCTTCGGGGTGATGTTCGGCGCAAAGGCGCTGCAGGGCCAGTCGCCGCCGATCCACGAGGTGGCCACCGACTGGAAGACGCCGCTGGGCTTCTCCGACGCGGCCATGGCGGCGCGCGGCGGCTCGGCCGTGGTGGTCGACGACGATCCCAGCCTGCCCGTCGGCTCGGCCGCCTATGCCGGTCGCCGCATCGCCGAGATCAACGCCGAGACCTGCCCGGTCGCCCGTCCGCTGGTCAGCGAGCGCGCGCCCGGCGACGTCTACGAGTCGGTCAAGGCCGCCGTCCTGGCCTCGGGCATGACCCTGGTTACCGACGATCCGATGGACGGCCGCCTCGAGGCCACCGGCAGCAGCTTCTGGTACGGCCTGACCGACGACCTGGTCGTCCGCGTCCGCCCCGACGCCAAGGGCTCACGCCTAGACATGCGCTCGATCGGCCGCGATGCGGGACCGGATCAAGGGCGCAATTGCACGCGGATCGGGGAACTGATGACGGCGGTGCGGGGGCAGTAGGGCGCAGGGGGTCTCAACCCGGCCGGTACTCCGCGTCCAGCCCCGCCTCTCCCGGCGTCGTCACCCGCCCCTCGCGGACCAGTTGGATCATGTGGGCGAACACCGAGTGCGCCGCCGCCGGGTGTAGGCGGGGATCCACCGCCGCGTAGAGGCTGGGCACCATCGCCTTGATCGTCGTGAAGCCTGCGCCCAGCGCCTCGATGATCTGCGCCTCCCGCGCCCGGCGATGGGCGACATAGGCGTCGATGAACGGAGCGACCTCGCGGACCGGCGCGCCGTGGGTGGGCCACAGGACGTCGAAGTTGCGCGCCCGCACCTTGGCCAGGCTGGCGAAGTAGTCGCCCATGTCGCCGTCGGGCGGGGTGATCACCGTGGTCGACCAGCCCATGATGTGGTCGCCGCAGAAGAGGGCGTTCTCTTCCTTCAGGGCGAAGCAGACGTGGTTGGAGGTGTGGCCGGGGGTCATGATCGCCTCCAGCGTCCAGCCGGGGCCGCTGATCACGTCGCCGTCGCTCAGGACCACGTCGGGGCGGAAGCGGTCGTCGCCGCCTTCCTCCAGGGCCGGGGCGTCGCTGGCGTGCGGGGCGGGGGCGGGCAGGCCGTAGACCTTGGCCCCGAAGGCTTCGGCCAGCGGATGGGCGAGAGGAGAGTGGTCCAGGTGATGGTGGGTGACCAGCACATGGGTCACGCGCTCGCCGGCCAGGGCGGCCTTTAGGGCCTCGAAGTGCTCGGCCAAATCCGGACCGGGATCGATCACCGCCACCTCGCCCCGGCCGACGATGTAGACGCCGGTGCCGGTATAGGTGAACGGCCCCGGATTGCGGGCGATCACCCGCCGGATCAGCGGCGAGACCGGGTCGCAGCGGCCGTACTCGAATTCCAGCTCGCGGACGAAGGGGATCATATCGGCTCTCCATCCGGCGGCGCCGGTCTTGCGCTTTAAGCCTTCAGTAACCCTGGAGGGACCGGCCATGACGGCGGACGCGGCGATTTTTGTCTCAAAACGGCTCCAGCGCGCGGCCTTCGCCATCGTGTGTATCATCGTGGCGCAGTTCGCGCTGGCCAGCTGCCAGCCCGAACCGACGCCGATGGCGGCTCGCGAGTCGGCCGCCTATTAGGGACCTCAAGCCGGCAGCACGCCCGACAGGTCGTAGCCGGCTTCACGGCCCTGGTTGACCAGGGTCTCGCGATCCTCGCCCGCCAGCGCCTGGCCGATCGACCAGGTGACGATCGAGCGGGTGCCCGAGCGACAGAAGGCCAGCACCGGTCCGCTTGCGGCTTCCGTCGCGGCGCGAACAGCATCCACCTGCTCCTGGGTCGGTCCGCCGCGCACCGGCACGTGCAGATAATCCATCCCCGCCGCGCGCGCCGCCGCCTCGATCGTGGCGCTGGAGGGCTGGCTGGGGTCCTCGCCGTCGGGGCGATTGTTGATCACCAGAACGAATCCCTCGGCCGCGGCCCGGGTCATGTCGGCCTCGGACACCTGCGGGCTGACCGTAAGGGAGTCGGTGACGCGTCGAAATTCACTCATCGGTTCTTTGGGGCTCAATAGCGCGCGACAGGCTCTGCGCGCCGACATCTTCACGGGCTGCGGGCGCCTAGGCAATGGTCAGAGCTGACGCTCAAGGTGCGCATCGCGACGGCAATAGTGAAGAAAATGTGTCGCTAACGCGCAAAGAAGCGAAACGGATTTGTGTCGAACTATGTTATTCCGGGCATGATTTTGTGTCTGTCAATCGCGACCCGTAATTTTCTCGCTCGATTTTCTTCGAAACGATAACGGCTCGAACCATGTTCTTCGAGGTTGAAATAACCTCGAGAAAACAAAAGCCTGGCGAAGATTTTGCGCGGGCTTCTGAAGCTTCAGTATTACAACTGAGCACCGGTCTCCGGAAAAGCGGCGACCCTGTGGCGATTTTGCGACAGGATCAGCTGATGTGAATTACAATTTTGCAATGACAATTGACCCTCAGCGGCGCGGCCCCCTAACGTCCGTCCAACCGGAGAAATGTTTTCCGGGACACCAGTGATCTCGTGGCGCCGTTCGGCGGTTTTTCCGCTCCAGGTCGGACAAAGTTTCTAGAGGGGTTCTGTCCGACTTGCCGCCCGCGCCACGCTCAGAGGGGATTTGAAGAGCATGGAATTCAACAAGGGTAGCGCTCGCGCGCGCCTCGCTAAGGGCGTGAGCCGCGCCGCGCTCGGCATTGCGCTCAGCGTCTGCGTCGCCGGGGTCGCCATGGCCCAGTCGTCGGCCGGCGCCCTGCGCGTCACGGTCACCGGTCCGAATGGCCAGCCCCTCTCGGGCGCCACGGTCCTGATCAAGTCGCCGGACAGCATCCAGCCGCGCACCGGCGTCACCGACGCCGAAGGCAAGCTGCGCGTCGGCGGCCTCGACCCGGCCACCAACTACACCGTCACCGTGACCTCGACCGGCTACAACGACTTCAGCGCCAACAACGTCGCCGTCGTTTCGGGCAAGGACCTGTCGGTCGGTTACGCCCTGGCCGCTCAAGGCAACACGATCGAAGAAGTCGTCATCACCGGCCGTTCGCTGGCCGCCGTCGACGTGACCTCGGCCACCGTGTCGACCACCCTGACCCTGCAGACCGTGGAGTCGCTGCCGACCGGCCGTAACTACCAGGCCTACCTGCAGCTGGTTCCGGGCGTGAAGCCCTCGTCGGGCGGCAACCCGTCGTCGCGTTCGGGCGTCAACTATTCGGACGTCGGCGGCGCCATCGGCTCCTCGACCGACAACGTCTACTACCTGGACGGCGTCAACGTCACCGACCCGTCGTCGGGCCTCGCCGGCGGCAACATCAACTCGGAAATCATCCAGGAACAACAAGTCATCGTCGGCGGCGTTCCCGCTGAATACGAAGGCGGTTCGGGCCTGATTTCGCGCGTCGTCACCAAGTCGGGTTCGAACGAGTGGCACGGCTCGGTCAACTACTACCTGCAGAACGACAGCCTCGTCTCCAAGGACAAGCACTCGACCTCGGGCGGCTTCAAGACCTACGACACCGCGTTCACCCTCGGCGGTCCGATCATCAAGGACAAGCTCTGGGTCTTCGGTTCGTACCAGAAGAAGCACCGTTCGGACGAAGTGCTGGATCCGGTCACCGGCGCGGTTCGTCGTAGCGTCACGGACGACAGCAAGTACGCCTTCTTCAAGGCCACCTGGCAGATCACCGACAACGACCGTCTGACGGGCACGTTCTTCAACGACCCGCGCACCACCAGCGGTTCGTCGAACTCGGCGGTCATCAACATCCGCGACGTGGCTTCGCGCACGGGCGGCGACAACTACAAGATCGACTACACCCACACCTGGGACAACCTGTCGATCAACGCCTACTACTACAACCACAAGGCTGAGCTGACCAACCTGGCGGCCAACCAGACGGTTCGCGACAACGTGACCTTCCGTGGTCCGGGCTCGACCATCGACCAGCGTCAGCTGGGCGGCTTCGGCTCGAACTCGCAGTCGTTCCGTAACGCCGAAGAGTACGGCGCGAAGCTCGAGTACTACCTCGACACCGACTTCGGCAGCCACACCTTCAAGGGCGGCTACACGACCTCGAAGCACATCTACAAGAGCAATGCGACGATCCCGGGCAACGCCCAGTATCAATCGATCGCCCTGGCCAACAGCGGCGCTACGTTCCTCGACTACACCACGGCTAACCCGACCGCGACCGCTTGGACCGCGCGTCCGTTCGCTTCGACCGACATCCCGCGCATCATCGCCGCGGCTGTCGCCAGCCCGAACGCCGCTCAGTTCCGCACGCTGCTCGACACCAACGGTGACGGCACGATCTCGACCGCCGAAGTCAACGCCTACCGCTTCACCTCGACCGCGGGTAACCCCTACGGCAACGTGAACGCCTACCGCGCCCTGCGCACGGTTGACTCTCCGTACGCGATCAAGAGCGAGGGCGAGACCGCCTACCTGCAAGACAGCTGGACCCTGAACCAGCTGACGATCGCCGCCGGCGTTCGCGCCGAAAAGTGGAGCCACTACAGCTCCTCGGGCGACAAGCTGTTCACGTTCGACTGGAAGCTGGCCCCGCGTGTCAACGTCGTCTACGATCTGACCGGCAACGGCCGCAGCAAGGTCTACGCGTTCTACGGCCGCTACTACGACCCGATCCGCTCGGACATGGCCAACTTCGCCGGTAACCTGAGCGGCCCGGTCACCGAAGAGCAGATCTACCTGGGCAACCAGTGGCTGACCTTCCGTACCCGCGGTGGCGCCGTGACGCCGGACTCGGTGTTCGGTCCGAACACCAAGACCCCGTACACCGACGAGTTCATGGTCGGTGGCTCGACCACCTTCGGTTCGTCGATCAACGTCTCGACGTCGCTGACGCACCGCGTCACCAACGACATCTTCGAAGACTACGATCTGGCGATCTACTCGGATCCGACCTGCACCGTCGCCACCTGCGGCGCGGCTGGCGCGGCTTCGCCGGGCACCCTGTTCTACCTGCCGTACTCGTACTTCGGCTTCTCGTCGAAGCCGAACGCGAACTACGTCCTCGGCACCCTGGCCGGCGGCAAGCGTGAGTACACGGGCTTCGAACTGACGGTCACGAAGTTCAAGACCACCAACTGGTTCGGCCAGATGTCCTACACCCGTAACTGGGCGAAGGGTAACTCGAACTCGGACGGCAACGCCGACTTCCAAGGCGACTGGATCGCCGTGGATCCGCGCGCGCCGAACATGTGGGGCCCGCAAGCTGGTAACATCGAGCACCAGTTCAAGGCCTACGGCGCTTACGATTTCGACTTCGGTCTGCAAATCTCGGGCGTGTTCAACTGGAACAGCGGCTCGCTGTTCACGCCGGCCTCGCCGGTCAGCAGCCGCTACTTCGCGCCGCAAGACGCCGCCTACTACTACGGTGGCGTCCGCGAGACCTACACCCAAGCGGGCAAGGTCGGCAGCGAGAAGAACCCGTCGTACTACACGTTCGACATGCGCCTGAAGTACGACCACGAAGTTCCGGGTCTGGGTGGCAAGGTCGAGTTCTTCGTCGACGCCTTCAACATCCTGAACAAGCAATCGGCGACCGGCGTTCAAAAGCTGATCTCGGGCGACGGCATCTATGCCTTCGGCCAAGCGAACGCTTGGAACACCCCCCGCCGCTTCTACCACGGCGCCCGCTACTCGTTCTAATCGAACATAGCCAAGTCGATCTAAGGCGAGCGC
>JAEXJH010000108.1 GCA_023445955.1 Pseudomonadota bacterium | reverse complement strand
GCCGCGCCCAGACCGAAGGCGACCGGGGCCCACAGGAACGCTCTGTCCAGATTGGCTCGCCCTTCCGCCAGCAGGCGAGGCGCAAGGGCCGCCCACGACAGGCGCGGCGTCGGCGCCGCAAGCGCAGGCTCGACAAGTTCCGCGCCTAACACGCGGAAACCACTGTCTTTTTGACGGTTAAGCCAAGTTGGCCGCGATGCGGAATATGGCTGGTCCCGGAAGGAAGCGGCATGCTAAGACGCCCCGCCCCAAGTCGCGCAACACTCGCCTTGCGGTCCGCGTTCCTCGACGCCATTTCGGCGTACAGCCCCACAGTCTTGAAGCTCATGTCGAACCCCACTCCCACCGGCCACTCGACTGGCGTCGTCACGCGCTTTGCGCCCTCGCCCACCGGTTTCCTGCATATCGGCGGCGCCCGTACGGCGCTGTTCAACTGGTTATATGCACGGCATACGGGAGGGAAGTTCCTTGTTCGCGTCGAGGACACCGATCGTGAGCGTTCGACCGAGGCGGCAGTCGCCGCGATCTTCGAAGGCCTGAACTGGCTGGGCCTGGAATCGGATGACGAGGTCGTCTTCCAACACACCCGCGCCCCGCGCCACGTCGAGGCCGTGCAGCGGATGCTGGACGCCGGCCGCGCCTATCGGTGCTGGATGACCGTCGAGGAACTGGAAGTCGCCCGCGAGAAGGCCCGCGCCGAAGGCCGCGCCATCCGCTCGCCCTGGCGCGACTCGCCGGAAGGCGACCTGACCGTGCCGCACGTGATCCGCTTCAAGGGTCCGCTGGACGGCGAGACCGTGGTCAACGACCTGGTCAAGGGCCCGGTGACCTTCAAGAACATCGAGCTGGATGATCTCGTCCTGCTCCGTGCGGACGGCGCTCCGACCTACAACCTGGCCGTGGTCGTCGATGACCACGACATGGGCGTCACCCACGTGATCCGGGGCGACGACCACCTGAACAACGCCGCCCGCCAGAGCCTGATCTATCAGGCGCTGGACTGGAACGTGCCGGCCTTCGCTCACATCCCGCTGATTCACGGCCCGGACGGCGCCAAGCTTTCCAAGCGCCACGGCGCCCAGGCTGTCGGCGAGTTCGCTGACCTCGGCTACATTCCTGAAGGCATGCGCAACTACCTGGCCCGCCTGGGCTGGGGCCATGGCGATGACGAGGTGTTCAACGACGAACAGGCGATCAGCTGGTTCGACGTCGCCGACGTGGTCAAGGCGCCCGCGCGCCTCGACTGGGCCAAGCTGAATCACATCAACGCCCAGCATCTGCGCAAGGCCGACGACGACCGCCTGACGGACCTGGCCCTGACGGCCGCCGAAAAGCGCGGCGAACCCCTGCCCGCCGACGCCCGCGAGCGCATCGCCCGCACGGTCCCGGAGGTCAAGGAAGGCGCCAAGACCATCCTCGAACTCGTCGACCATTGTGCGTTCGCACTGAAGGTTCGTCCGTTCGCGCTGGAAGAGAAAACCCAAAAGCAGCTGACGGACGAAACCGTCGAGCGCCTGGGTCGCCTGCGCGATCAGCTGGCCGCCGCCCCGAGCTTCGACGCCGCGACGCTGGAGACGGTGTTGAAAACGTTCGCGGAATCGGAAGGCGTGGGCTTTGGCAAGTTCGGCCCCGCCCTGCGCGGGATTCTGACCGGTGGCGCTCAAGCTCCCGATCTGAACAAGACCATGGCCGCACTCTCCCGCGAAGAGAGTTTGGGGCGACTTGACGACGCCCTGGCGTCGCGCGCATGAGGCGCTATAACGCACCTGCGAAAACGAAAGTTGGACTGCTCGTTCCAATTTATGAAGGGGTCTAAGTATGACCGATAAAGCTACGCTGACGATCGGCGACAAGAGCTACGACCTGCCGATCCTCAAGGGCAGCACGGGCCCGGACGTCCTGGACATCCGGAAAGTTTACGCCGAAAGCGACCACTTCACGTTCGATCCGGGCTTCACGTCCACGGCTTCGTGCGAAAGCAAGATCACCTATATCGACGGCGACGCCGGGGTTCTGCTGCACCGCGGCTATCCCATCGACCAGCTGGCCGAGAAGTCCTCGTTCCTCGAGGTCTGCCACCTGCTGCTGAACGGCGAACTGCCGACGGCGGACGAGTTCGCCAAGTTCGAGAACAACATCACCTACCACACGATGTTGCACGCTCAGTTCGACCGCTTCTTCGAAGGCTTCCGTCGCGACGCCCACCCGATGGCCGTCATGACCGGCGCCGTCGGCGCCCTGTCGGCCTTCTACGCCGACAGCATCAATGTCGACGACGCCCGCGAGCGTGAGATCAGCGCTCATCGCCTGATCGCCAAGATGCCGACGATCGCCGCCCGCGCCTTCAAGTACACGGTCGGCCAGCCGTTCGTGTCGCCGCGCAACGACCTGTCGTACTCGGAAAACTTCCTGCGCATGTGCTTCGCCGTGCCGGCCGAGGACTGGAAGCCGAACCCGGTGCTGACCCGCGCCATGGACCGGATCTTCATCCTGCACGCCGACCACGAGCAGAACGCCTCGACCTCGACCGTCCGCCTGGCCGGTTCGTCGGGCGCGCACCCGTTCGCCTGCATCGCCGCTGGCATCGCCTGCCTGTGGGGCCCGTCGCACGGCGGCGCCAACCAGGAAGCCCTGGAGATGCTGGAAACCATCGGCTCGGTCGAGAACATCCCGGACTACGTCCAAGGCGTGAAGGACCGCAAGTACAAGCTGATGGGCTTCGGCCACCGCGTGTACAAGAACTTCGACCCGCGCGCGAAGGTCATGCAGAAGACCGCTCACGAAGTGCTGGCGGAACTGGGCCACAACAACGATCCGCTTCTGCAGGTCGCCCAGGAACTGGAAAAGGTCGCCCTGAGCGATCCGTACTTCATCGACCGCAAGCTGTACCCGAACATCGACTTCTATTCGGGCATCACCCTGCGCGCGATGGGCTTCCCGACCAACATGTTCACCGTGCTGTTCGCCCTGGCCCGCACCGTCGGCTGGATCAGCCAGTGGAAGGAAATGTTCGAGGACCCCACCCGCAAGATCGGTCGTCCGCGCCAGCTCTACACGGGCGCCACGCAGCGCGACTACATCGCGGTCGAAAACCGCTAGTCGCGGCTCATCGGACCCAGGATCAGGCCCCGCTTCGGCGGGGCCTTTTTCGTTTCAAGGCTAAAC
>JAEXJH010000107.1 GCA_023445955.1 Pseudomonadota bacterium | reverse complement strand
GTCAGCAGGATCTCGCCCGCGCCGCGCTCGACCACCTTGGCGGCCCAGTCGACGACGTCGATCCCGGTGTCCTTGCGGCCGCCATAGGTCCAGACGTTCCAGCCGCCCGAGCCGTCCTCGCGCGCCTTGGCGTCGATGGCCCCCACCACGCACTGAGCCCCGAAGGCGTCGGCGCCAGCGGCGATCAGGTCGGGGTTCTCGACGGCGGCGGTGTTGGTCGAGACCTTGTCGGCGCCCGCCAGCAGCAGGCGGCGCATGTCCGACACCTGGCGGACGCCGCCGCCGACCGAGACGGGCATGAAGCAGACCTCGGCCGTGCGCGAGATGACGTCCAGGATCAGGCCGCGGCCCTCGCTGGAGGCGGTGATGTCCAGGAACATCAGCTCGTCGGCGCCGGCGGCGTCATAGGCGCGGGCCTGCTCCACCGGGTCGCCGGCGTCGCGCAGGGCCACGAAGTTGACCCCCTTGACCACCCGCCCGTCCTTCACGTCGAGGCAGGGAATGATCCGGGTCTTCAGCATCAGGCGGCCGCCGCGATCAGGGCTTCGGCCGGCTTGATCGTGCCGGCATAGAGCGAGCGGCCCAGGATCGCGCCGGCGATCTCGACGCCCGGGCGGGCCTTGAGGCGCTCGATGTCGGCCACGGCGGCGACGCCGCCCGAGGCGATGACGGGGATCGAGACGGCGTCAGCCAGCTCGCCCACGCCTTCCACGTTGACGCCGGTCAGGGCGCCGTCGCGGCTGATGTCGGTGATGATCAGGGCGGCGACGCCGGCGTCCTCGAAGCGGCGCGACAGGTCGATCGCCGAGAGGTCCGACAGGCCGGTCCAGCCATCGATGGCGACCTTGCCGTCACGGACGTCGACGGCCACGGCGATCTGCTCGGGCCACAGGCGCGCGGCCTTGCGGACCAGGTCCGGGTCGTGGACGGCTATGGTGCCCAGGATGACGCGCGAGACGCCCGCCTCGATCCAGGCCTCGACGCCTTCCAGCGTGCGGATGCCGCCGCCCAGCTGCACCGGGATCGAGATCGACTCCAGGATCGACTCCACGGCCGCCGTGTTGACCGACTTGCCCTCGATGGCCCCGTTCAGATCAACGACGTGCAGCCACGAGAAGCCGTCCTTGACGAAGCGCTGGGCCTGGTCGGCGGGCGAGTTGTTGAAGACCGTGGCCTTCTCCATGTCGCCGTGCAGCAGGCGCACGCACTGGCCGTCCTTCAGGTCGATGGCGGGATAGAGGATCATGGGCGCCATTCCAGGAAGTTGGCGAGCAGGGCGAGCCCTGAAGCTTGTGACTTTTCGGGGTGAAACTGTACGCCCGCGACATTGCCCTTGGCCACCGCCGCGACGAACGGGCCGCCGTGGTCGGTGGTGGCGACGATGTCGGCGGGATCGGCCGCGTCCAGGGCGAACGAGTTGGCGTAGTACATGTGGGCGCCGTCCTCGATGCCGTCGAACAGGGCATGAGCGCGGGCGAAGGTGATGGCGTTCCAGCCCATGTGCGGGATGGTCAGCGACGGATCGCTGGGCTCGAGCTTCTTCACCTGGCCGGCGATCCAGTCGAGACCGGGGGTGACGCCGAACTCCAGGCCTTCGGTGGCCAAGAGCTGGTGGCCGACGCAGATGCCCATGAACGGCTGGCCGCGCCCGTGCACGGCTTCGTTCATGGCCTCATAGACGCCGGTGGCGTCCAGGCCCGCACGGCATGAGGCGAAGGCCCCAACGCCGGGCAGGAAGACGCGATCGGCCTTGGCGACAAGGTCGGGATCGGCGGTGACGACGATGTCGGCGTCGAGCGCGCGGCGGCGGGCCGCCTCACGCAGGGCCTTCTGGGCCGAACGCAGGTTGCCCGACCCGTAGTCGATCAGGGCGACGGTCTGCATGGAGGATCCTTACAGCACGCCCTTGGTGGACGGCGCCTGGCCGCCGGTCTTCGGGTCGATCTCGACCGCCTGACGCAGCGCCCGGGCCAGGGCCTTGAAGCCGCTTTCGGCTACATGGTGGGTGTTGTCGCCGTACAGCGTTTCCAGATGGACGCACGCCCCGACGTTCATGGCGAATGCGTGGTGGAACTCCTTGAAGAGCTCGGTGTCCATCTCGCCGACCTTGGGTCGCTTGAAGTCGACCTTCCAGATCAGATACGGCCGGTTCGACAGGTCGATGGCGCAGCGCGTCAGGGCTTCGTCCATCGGGATATAGGCGTGGCCAAAGCGCCGGATGCCCTTGAAGCCATCCAGCGCCTTGTTGATCGCCAGGCCCAGCACGATGCCGGTGTCCTCGACCGTGTGGTGCATGTCGATATGCAGGTCGCCCTTGGTCTCGACCTTGAGGTCGAAGCCGCCGTGGCGCGCGAAGCTCTCCAGCATATGGTCGTAGAAACCAATGCCGGTGGAGATCGTCGAGACGCCGGTCCCGTCGAGATCGATCCAGACCCGGATCTGGGTCTCCTTCGTCTCGCGGACCACTTCAGCGGTGCGGGCCATGTTTGTCCTACAGTCCGTTCTTCGCGGCCAGCTCGCGCAGGGAAACCTGCGGGCGCGGGCCGTAGTGGTCGATGACCTCGGCGGCGGCCAGCGAGCCCAGCTGACCGCAGATCGGCAGCGCGAGACCCTGGCTGAGGCCGTAGAGGAAACCAGCGGCGTATTGGTCGCCCGCGCCGGTCGTGTCCACGACTTTTTCCACGGGGTAGGCCGAGATTTCGTGAAGCTGCCCGCCGGCGGCCACGATCGAACCCTTTTCGCCCCGGGTGACGGCGGCGATCTCGCAGCGCGCGGCCAGGGCCTGGACGGCGGCGTCGAAGTCGGTGGTCTCGAACAGCGAGCAGACCTCGCTGTCGTTGGCGAAGACGATGTCGCACTGCGTCTCGATGAAGCCCAGCAGGGCGCCGCGGTGGCGATCGACCATGAAGCTGTCGCTCAGGGTCATGGAGATTTTGCGACCTGCGCCGTGGGCCAGGGCGGCGGCCTTGGCGAAGGCGCGGCGAGCTTCCGGCGGATCGAACAGATAGCCTTCCAGGTACGAGATCTGGGCGGCTTCGATGATCTCGGGATCGACGTCGGCCGGGGTCAGCTCCACGCAGGCGCCCAGATAGGTCGACATCGTGCGCTGGGCGTCGGGGGTGACGTTGATCAGGCTCTGGGCCGTGGCGGGGCCTTCGGCCAGCGACGGCGTGGTGAACACGCAGCCGATGGCGTTCATGTCATGACGGAAGACGCGGCCCAGCTGGTCGTCGGCCACCTTGCCGATGAAGGCCGCCTTGCCGCCAAAGCTGGCGACGCCAGCCAGGGTGTTGGCGGCGCTGCCGCCCGAGGCCTCGATACCGGCCGCCATGGCGTCATAGAGGCTGGCCGCGCGCGCCGGGTCGATCAGGGCCATCGAGCCTTTGGTCATGCCTTCCTTGGCGAGGAAGGCGTCATCGCATTGGGCGATGACGTCGACGATGGCGTTGCCGATGCCGGCGACGTCGTAGAGCGCGGTCATGGAGCGGGACAAACCTTTGAAAGAACAGGACCAGCAGGTCCGAAACACTTGGCGATTAAAGGAAGTGGGGCCTCAAGGCAACGCAAGGCTTGCCCAGCCTGTCGCGACATCTTAGCTGCGAGGCTTCGTTGAACGCGAGTACGCCGATGGCTGACGTCCTGATCCTGGTTCCCGCTCGTGACGAGCACCGGTACGGCGACAGCTGGGCGCCGTTGTTGGAGCGCCTGGCCGGGCCGCTGCGCCGTCACGGCCTGACCATCGAGGCCCAGCCCTGGACGGACCCGGTCGAGAAGGATCAGGCGCGTCTGATCATGCCGTCCCTGGCCTGGGGCTACCACGCGCGCCAGGCCGACTGGTTCGCCCAGCTTGACGCCTTCGAGGCCGCCGGCGTGCGGATGGTCAATCCGCCTTCCGTGCTGCGCTGGAACTCGACCAAGACCTATCTGGTCGAGATGGCCGACAAGGGCGCGCCGGTCGTGCCGACCCATGCGCATGACCTGCTGACCCGAGACCATGTCCGCGCCGCCTTCGACGCCTTCGGGGTCGACGAACTGGTGGTCAAGCCGCAGATCTCGGCCGGCTCGCACGAGACCATCCGGGTCAAGCGCTATGGCGGCTCCTTGGCGGGCGGCCCCAGCGGTCCGGCCCTGATCCAGCCGTTCCTGCCGGCCGTAGGCGAGGAGGGCGAGCTGTCGCTGTTCTATTTCGACGGCGTGTTCAGCCATGCGGTGGCCAAGGTGGCCGTCGAGGGCGACTTCCGCGTCCAGCCGCAGTTCGGCGGCAAGGCCACCGAGATCGCACCGGAGCCGGAGGCGCTGCGGGCGGCGGAAATGGTGCTGGAGGCGGCCGGCGCGAACCTGACCTATGCGCGGGTGGACCTGATCCGGGGGTTGGAGCACACGCCGCAGCTGATGGAGCTGGAGGCGATCGAGCCGGACCTATTCCTGGAGCACGCGCATGACCAGGGCGAGGCGTTCGCGCGGGCGGTGGTGCGGGCCATCGGCTAGCTCGGCACAGGCCCCCACCTGACCTCGCTCCGCGAGGTCTGTCCGCCCCCAAACGGGGCGGAGAGTATAGCTCCGCCTTTTCGGGGTATGCTCTCCTCCCCCTCT
>JAEXJH010000106.1 GCA_023445955.1 Pseudomonadota bacterium | reverse complement strand
CTTCCGCGCTGCGCAGATGGCCGCGCTCGCCCCGCGCATGCGCGCCGCCGCCGAGGCCGCGCTGGCACGCTGGCACGGCGCCGCCCAGCCGATCGACATCGCGGCGGAAACCGGCCGCATCGCCTTCGACGTGATCCTCGACACGGTGCTGTCCGGCGGCGAGGACTTCGACCGCGCGGAAACCGAAACCCGCGTCCGCGCCTTCATGAACCAGCTCGACTATCGCCGGCTCAGCTATCTCTTCCTCCCCGACCGCGCCCATGCCGGCAAGCACAACAAGCCGGCGCCCGAGGCCGTCCAGCTACGCGCCGATGTCGACCGGATGATCGCCCGCCGCCGCACCGCCCCGCCGCGCGGCGACCTGGTCGACCTGCTGCTCGGCGCCACCGATCCCGAGACCGGGCGCCCGATGGACGACACACTGCTTCGCGACAATCTGCTCGGCTTCATCCTCGCCGGGGACGAGACCAGCGCGGTCACGCTCGGCTGGGCGCTGTGGCTCACCGCCAGCCACGCGCCCACGCGCGATCGCATCCGCGCCGAGGTGGAGGCGGTCACCGCGGGCGCGCCGGTCGGCCCCGAGCATCTCGATGCGCTCGCCTTCACCCGCCAGGTCATCCAGGAAACGCTTCGCCTCTATCCGCCCGGCTATCAGCTCACCCGCGTCTGCACGCGCGATACCGAGATCGACGGCCGCCGGATCCGCGCCGGCACCCGCATCCTGATCCCGGTCTATGCGATGCACCGCCACCGCGCGCATTGGCGCGATCCGGACGCTTTCGATCCCGATCGCTTCGCCCCGGGCACGCCGGTGCCGGACCGGCATCTCTACATGCCCTTCGGCGCCGGCCCGCGCATCTGCCTGGGCGCCGCCTTCGCGATGACCGAGCTGGTGGTCGTGCTGGCCACGCTCGTGCGCGCGGCCCATTTCACGCCGCTGGCCACGCCCTGGCCGATGGCGGGCGCAAGCATCCAGCCGGGCGGCGGACTGCCGATGCAGGTGGCGTTCCAATAAGCCCCGCCCCCTCTCCAGCGTCATCCCCGTGAAGGCGGGATGACGGAAATGGCGTGAACTTCGCGCAATTTCACGCGCCGACACGGCAACGCATCCAGGACCCGTTCGTTACGCCTCGGTCGTGCCGAACCGGGACTTGCCCACAGCAAAGGCTCGCGGATGCGGTGAAATGCAGTCGCTGCGCTTGCATGTTCGTTCGAATTGCCCAAATGCGGACGACTGTCCTGAAATTGTAATAAGGTCGCCCATGCCCGCTTCCACCGCCGCGAAGGCCCGTACGCGTAACCGCCGCCCAGCCGGCACGCCGTCGCCCTGGGGCATGTTCTTTCGCGGTTTCCTGAAGCGCCCGGTGATGGTCGGCGCGGTCGCGCCTTCGTCGCGCTTCACGATCAACAAGATGCTCAAGCCCGTCGACTGGGAGAACACCAAGCTCTTCGTCGAGTACGGCCCCGGTGTCGGCACCTTCACCCGCCCGATCCTCGAGAAGCTGTCGGCAGACGGCAAGCTGATCGTGATCGACACCAATCCCGATTTCATCCGCTACCTGAAGCAGAGCATCAACGATCCGCGCCTGATCGCGGTGCAGGGCTCGGCTGCCGATGTGAAGCAGATCATCGCCGAGCATGGCTTCGACCATGCCGACTATATCGCCTCGGGCCTGCCCTTCTCGACCCTGCCGCCGGGCGTGGGCGATGCGATCGCCAAGGCGACCCGCGAAGTGATCCGCAAGGGCGGCGCGTTCCTGGTTTACCAGTACAACCCGCGCGTGAAGAACTTCCTCACCCCGCACTGGTCGCACATCGATCATGCGATGGAGTGGATCAACATTCCGCCCGCCCAGCTCTGGTGGGCCTGGAACGACTGATACCGGTTGCAGGGGCCGGGGTTGATCCCCCCGCCCCTTGCTCCTAGACGCTCGCCAAACCCTTTAAAAAGGAACAGCGAGCAATGGCTAAAATCAAGGTTGCAACGCCCGTCGTGGAGATCGACGGCGACGAAATGACGCGGATCATCTGGCAGTGGATCCGTGAGCGCCTGATCAAGCCGTATCTCGACATCGACCTGAAGTACTACGACCTCTCGGTCGAGAATCGCGACGCGACCGACGATCAGGTCACGATCGATTCCGCCAAGGCGATCCAGCAGTACGGCGTCGGCGTGAAGTGCGCCACGATCACCCCGGACGAAGCCCGCGTCGAGGAATTCAGCCTCAAGAAGATGTGGAAGTCGCCGAACGGCACGATCCGCAACATCCTGGGCGGCGTGATCTTCCGCGAACCGATCATCTGCCAGAACGTGCCGCGTCTGGTGCCGGGCTGGACCCAGCCGATCATCGTCGGCCGTCACGCCTTCGGCGACCAATACCGCGCCACCGATTTCCTGTTCCCGGGCAAGGGCACCCTGACGATCAAGTTCGTCGGCGAAGATGGCGAAACCATCGAGCACGAAGTGTTCAAGGCCCCGGGCTCGGGCGTCGCCATGGCGATGTACAACCTGGATGAGTCGATCCGCGACTTCGCCCACGCCTCGTTCGCCTACGGCCTGAACCGCGGCTATCCGGTCTATCTCTCGACGAAGAACACGATCCTCAAGGCCTATGACGGCCGCTTCAAGGACATCTTCCAGGAGATCTTCGACGCCGAATACGCCGAACAGTTCAAGGCCAAGGGCATCCACTACGAGCACCGCCTGATCGACGACATGGTCGCCTCGGCGCTGAAGTGGTCGGGCGGCTACGTCTGGGCCTGCAAGAACTACGACGGCGACGTGCAGTCGGACATCGTCGCCCAGGGCTTCGGCTCGCTGGGCCTGATGACCTCGGTGCTGATGACGCCGGACGGCAAGACGGTGGAAGCCGAAGCCGCCCACGGCACCGTCACCCGCCACTATCGCCAGCACCAGAAGGGCGAAAGCACCTCGACCAACTCGATCGCCTCGATCTTCGCCTGGACGCGTGGCCTGGCCCACCGCGCCAAGCTGGACGACAACCAAGAGCTGGCCCAGTTCGCCGCCACCCTGGAAAAGGTCTGCATCGACACCGTCGAGAGCGGCTACATGACCAAGGATCTGGCGCTGCTGGTCGGCGACAAGCAAGGCTGGCTGACCACCGAAGGCTTCCTCGACAAGATCGATGAGAACCTGAAGAAGGCCATGGCCTAGGACTTCAGGCTCCGGCCTGAAACAAGAGCGCCCCGGAGGTCCAGCCTCCGGGGCGTTTTCTTATTCAGCCTTGCCGCGCTCCATCAGCGCCCCGGCGAAGTCGATCACGCACATCGAGCCCCACTGCCGATGCCCGCCGCAGGCTACGCCGGCCGTGGTGTAGCTGGTCGCGAAGATGTTGCGCCTGTGCCCTCGTCCCGCCACGCGGCTGTCGATGATCAGCTGCCGCACGACCGCCCGGGCGTCGTCATAGCCGTACGAGATGTTCTCGGCCGCCATGCCCGCGAAGACCCCGGCCGCGCGCAGGCGAAGGCCCAGGCTTCCCGCCGCGCCATGACCGATATCGCCGCGCGGTCCCTGCACCCGGACATGCTCCAGCGCCGCCGCGCCAAGGCGCTTGTCGCCTTTCAGCGGCGCCAGGGGCTGCTGGCGCTCGAGAAAATCGATCGCCTCCTCCACCGCGCCCGGTTCTTCCTGATTGAACGCCCATTCCGGCGCGCGCCGCAGCTCGCGGGCGTACTCGGCCGGATGGGCGCGGACATAGTTCAGCTCGGCCAGCACGTCCGCGTCGAGATCGGCGGCGTGGGCGAGCGATGGAACGACCAGCGCGCTCGCCAGGGCGGCGGCGCGGGCAAACGGCTTAAACGCGGACAAACTGAAAATCCCCGATACGCGTCCCCACCGCCTGCATAACACCCCGGCCGCCTCCGTCTCCACGCGCGCGTTGTCGCGGGCCACGCGAGCGCACTTGCGGGGAACGCCGATAGCTGGGATATCCGCGTTAACCTTTCGGGAGGCGGTATGACCCTGCAGAAGCGGATCTGGGACCTGATCGTGCTGGCGATCTTCGTCTTCGCCGCGACGTTCGCGACCGCGCCCTGGTTTGCGTTCCGCGCCTTGAAGGCCGCGGCGCAGTACGAGGATGTGCAGGCGATCGGCGAGCTGGTCGACTTCCCCGCCGTGCGCCGCAGCCTGACCGGCCAGCTGATCGCCGAGGCCCCGGCCGCCCAGCCCGAAACGCCTTCGATCTGGCGCGACCCGCTGGGCGTCTTCAAGAAGGCCATCGAGCCCCTGGCTCCGCCCGAGCCCAAGGTCGACCGCTATCTGACCGTGGCCGGCGTCTCGGCCCTGACCCGCGGCTATGCGCCTGGCAAGGCTCCGCCCGCTTCGGCTCAGGACAGTTCGATCGGCGGCCAGCTCAAGGCCTCGATCCAGGGTCCGTATCCGGGCATCGCCTATTGGGATCCCAATCGCGTACGCATCGCGGTCAAGCGTCCGGACGGCAGCGGCAAGGTCACGATCTTCACCTTCGAGCGCAAGGCGCTGTTCACCTGGAAGCTGGTGCACATCCGTCTGCCGGGCGACGAACGCCAGGGCTGATCCGCCTCCCGTGACCGCTCTCGTTCTCGACGTCCTGTCACGGGTCTGGCCGTTCTTCCTGCTGGTCGGCGCGGGTCTGGCCCTGGCGCGACTGCGGCTGCTGGACGGGCGGATGGCCCAAGGCCTGTCGGCCTATGTCTACTGGGTCGGGTTTCCCGCCCTGTTGTTGCACTCCCTGTCGCGTCTCGGACGACCGGGTCATGACCTGATCCTGGGCCTGGCCGCCTACGCCGCCGTCGGCCTGCTGCTGATGGCGACCATGGTGCTGGCCGGTCGCCTGCTGGGCTGGAACCGGGCCGAGCGGGCCGGAGCTGGCATGGCGTCCGGGGTCGGCAACAGCGCCTTCCTGGCCCTGCCCGTCACCGCTGCGGTCCTGGGAGCCGAGGCCGCGCGACTGGTCGCTGGCGTGGTGGCCATCGACTTCGTGGTGCTGGCCGCCACGGGCGTGGGCCTCCTGGGCTGGGCGGCGGGCCGCTCGGTCTGGCGCTCGACGGTGCAGGCCTTCCGCAACCCGGTGGTGGCCGCGGCCCTGGCCGGCGTCGCCCTAGCCTTGCTGGACATCGCCCTGCCCGAACCGCTGGACCGCGCCGTCGGCATGGCCGCCGCCTCGGGCAGTCCCGTGGGCCTGGTGGCGCTGGGCGCGGCCTTGGGCCTGCGCGAGACCGAGGGCGAGACCGCGCCGGCCACGACACCGGTGATCCTGGCCGCGCTCGTCAAGCTGGCCGCCTTCCCCCTGCTGGTTTGGCTGGCGGTTGGCCTGACCCCGGCCCCGCCCCTGATCCTGTCA
>JAEXJH010000105.1 GCA_023445955.1 Pseudomonadota bacterium | reverse complement strand
GGGCGTTTTGCGCGTAAGGGCCAAGGCCCGCGCCAAAAGCGCTTACACTTTTCGCGCTCACGCTTTACCACCGAGCCGTCACGTCATCGGAGTTCGCATGCTGCGTCGCCTCTACGACTGGGTCATGAACCTGGCCGCTTCCCGCCACGCTCCGGTGAGCCTGTTCGCCGTCTCGTTCGCCGAGAGCTCGTTCTTCCCGATCCCGCCGGACGTGATGCTGGCCCCGATGGTGCTGGCCAAGCCGGAAAAGGCCTGGCGCTACGCCCTGATCTGCACGATCGCCTCGGTGCTGGGCGGCGCGCTGGGCTGGTGCATCGGCTACTTCCTGCGCGACTTCGGCCTGTGGATGATGGCCGCGACCGGCCACACCGGCGGCCTGGACCAGTTCCAGTGCTGGTACGGCAAGTACGGCGTCTGGGTGATCCTGGCCAAGGGCCTGACCCCCATCCCCTACAAGCTGGTGACCATCGCCTCGGGCCTGGCCGCGTTCAGCTTCCCGATCTTCCTGGCCGCCTCGGCCGTGACGCGCGGCGCGCGCTTCTTCATGGTCGCCTTCATCGTCAAGAAGTTCGGCCCGGCCATGATGCCGATCGTCGAGCGCCGCCTGGCGCTGTTCGCCGGGATTTTGATCGCCCTCCTTGTCATCGGCTTGGGGGCCAGCCACTTCATTGGCGGGGGCGGACATGCTGGAGCTTGCGCCGCGTGACGACTGAAGACCTGAAGACCGAAATCCCGGCCGGCGGCGAACCGCCCGCGGCTACGCCCGTGCGCGGCCCCGCGCCGGCGCCCGTCGAAACGAAGGCCCAGAGCTTCATCGGCGTCGTCTACGACCTGGTGACCCGCGAGTGGCCGCTGGTGGCGCTGTTCTCCAGCGTCCTGATGCTGGCCATCGCCCACAGCTTCGAGACCTTCGGCCATCTTGCTCCCTGCCACCTGTGCCTGAAGGCGCGTGAGGTCTATTGGGTCGCCGCGACCGTCGGCCTGATCGGCGCGATCTTGCAGCGCACGCCGGTGGCTGCGCGCCTGCGCCAACCGGTGAACCTGCTGCTGGGCGCGATCTTCCTGTACGGCGCGGGTCTCGCGGTCTTCCACGCCGGCGTCGAGTGGAAGTGGTGGCCGGGTCCGACCACCTGCACCGGCAGCGGCGCGGCCAGCGCGACCAACCTGTCGGCCATGCTGAACGGCACGATGCAGATCAAGGCGCCGATGTGCGACAAGGCCGCCTGGGTGTTCCTGGGGCTGTCGATGGCTGGCTGGAACGCGCTCGTTTCGCTGAAGCTGACCGTCTGGTCGGTGCTGGCGGGCCTGCGCAAGGCGGAGACGCTCTAGATGACCAAGCCGGTCCCGCCTCGCCCTGGCCAAGGCGCCCTGAGCGCGCGCCTCGCCGAGATCCTGCGCGTCGACCAGGCCGGCGAGCTGGCGGCCGTGCACATCTATCGCGGCCAGGCGGCGGTCATGCGCGCTGCCCCCGGCCGCGAGCGCATCGCCGACCAGCTGAAGGAGATGGAGGGCCACGAACAGGTCCACCTGACCCGCTTCAACGAGCTGCTGGCCGAGCGCCAGGTGCGTCCGACCCTGATGTCGCCGGTCTGGCGCGCGGCCGCCTTCGCTCTGGGGGCCGGCACCGCCCTCTTGGGCGACAAGGCCGCCCACGCCTGCACCGAGGCGGTCGAGAACGTCATCGAGAAGCACTATGCCGGCCAGATCGAGGAGCTGAAGGACCGCGATCCGGCCCTGGCCGCCGAGCTGACCCAGTTCCGCGACGACGAACTGGGCCACCGCGACATCGCCGTCGAGGAAGGCGCCCACGAAGCGGTCGCCTATCCGCTGCTGACCGCCGTGATCCAGGCCGGTTGCCGCGCGGCCATCAAGATCAGCGAGAAGATCTAGGCCGCCGGCTTGGCGCCGCTTACGGGCGGGCCTACCGATGCTCCCCAACAAGATCGCGTTGGGGAGTCGCCCGCTTGTCCTTCCGTACCCTCGCCGCCTGCGCGGCGTCGTTCCTGGCGCTTTCGACCGCGGCCATTTCCAGTACTTGGGCCGCCGAGCCCCTGAAGACCAGCGAGCTCAGCCTGCAAACCGGCGGCCCGATGCCGGTCGAGCAGCAGGCCCTGGCGTTCGACCACGCGGACCTGAAGTTCAAGATCCTGCCCGACAAGAAGGCCATCGAGGGCGAGGCGACCCTGACCTTCACGGCCAAGGCGTCGCTGACCAAGTTGGTCCTCGACTTCGACCGCGTCTTCGCGATCCGCAAGCTGACGATCGACGGCAAGGCCGCGACCTGGACCAATCCCGAAGGCCGCATGACCATCGCCCTCCCCAGGAAGGTCGTTAAGGGCAAGGCGGTGACGGTGGTCGTCGCCTATGACGGCGTGCCGCTGGAGGCCAAGCGCGCGCCGTGGGACGGCGGCTTCGTCTGGAGCAAGGCCCCGACCGGCGAGCCCTGGATCGCCACCGCCGTGCAGGGCGACGGCTGCGACATCTTCTGGCCGTGCATCGACTATCCGACCGGCGAGCCGAAGCTGGTGGACCTGCACATCACCGTCCCCGCCCCGCTGGTCGCCCCGGCCAACGGCGTCTTCAAGGGCATGACCGAGAAGGACGGCTGGCGGACCTACAACTGGCAGGCCAAGAACCCCAACACCTACGCAATCGCCCTGGACGTCGGCCCCTACGAGGAGCTGACCGCCCCCTACAAGAGCCGCTTCGGCGACAGCTTCCCGATGTCGTTCTGGCACCTCAAGGGCGAAACGGAAAAGGCCAAGGGCCTGTTCGCCGAGTTCGCGCCGATGCTGGACTTCTACGAGCAGATGATCGGCCCCTACCCCTTCCGCGACGAGAAGATGGGCGTGGTCGAGACCCCGCACCTGGGCATGGAGCACCAGACGATCAACGCCTATGGCAACAAGTACAGGAAAGAGGTCTACGGCTTCGACTGGCTGCTGCAGCACGAGTTCGCGCACGAATGGTTCGGCAACCAGCTGACCAACAGCGACAATGACGACATGTGGCTGCACGAGGGCTTCGGCACCTACATGCAGCCGCTGATGTCGCAATGGCTGCACGGCGACATGGAATACATGGCGCGCCTGAACCAGATGCGGGTCGACACCAAGAACCGCTTCCCGATTGTCTCCGGCAAGCAGCTGAAAGAGGACGAGGTCTATAACGGCGAGCGCGGGCCGGGGAACGACATCTACTACAAGGCCGCCAACGTCCTGCACACGCTGCGGACGCTGATCGGCGACGAGGCCTTCTTCAAGATCACCCGCATCGCCGTCTACGGCACGCCGGACCCCAAGCCGGGCAATTTCACGACCCGCTATCTGGGCACGAAGGACTTCATCAAGATCGTTAACCAGGTGACCGGCAAGGACTACGGCTGGTTCTTCGACGTCTACCTCTACGAAGCCGCGCCGCCGGAACTGGTCGAGACCCGCCAGGGCGGCGACCTTCTGCTGAGCTGGAAGACGCCGAAGGACAAACCCTTCCCGATGCCGGTGGACGTCAAGGTCGGCGACAAGACGGTTACCCTGCCGATGGTCGACGGGACCGGCCGCGTGGCCGTAGGTGGCGCGGTTCCAGTGATCGTCGATCCTGCATCCAAGATCCTACGCCGCCAGCCCTATCTGGAAGAGTTCCAGGCCTGGAAGAAGGCCCAGGACGACGCCGCCAAGGCGGAGGCCGAAGCCAAGAAGAAGGCGGCGGCCGACAAGAAGTAGGGTCTCGCTAACCCTGCCCATTTACCGAATGGCGCGACCTTCGCTGTTAGGACCGTCTCGTCCTTCCGGAGGTCGCGTTCCATGTTCAAGCCCGTCCACTTCGTCGCCGCCGCGCGTTTCACGCTGCTGACCGGCGCCCTGACTGTGGTCGTGCTGACCCTGGGGCCATTCCAGGGGGCCGAAAGTCACTTCGGCCTGACCGACAAGGAAGCCCACGCCATCGCGTTCGGCGGCCTGCTGGCCGTGTCGTTCCTGGCTTTCCCAAAGATGCGCCGCAACGACCTGATGATCGCGGCTCTGGTGCTGGGCGCGGCCATCGAGGTGGCCCAGACCATCGCCGGGCGTGACGGCAACATCGCCGACTGGCTGGCCGATGCGGCCGGCATCATGACCATCTACGGCGCCAGCATGATCGAGACGGTCCGCAAGATGGCCCGCGAGCAAGGCGACCTGACCTTTGGCCAGATCGCCGAGCTGGATCGCCGTCGTGGCCGCCGTCGTCGCGCGCCCACGTTCGAACCGGCCGAGACGGCCGCGCCCAGCTTCGCCGAACGCGCCGCCCGCCGGTTTCCGGTCAGGTAATCCGCTTGACGCTGACCGGGTCGCTGCCCGGGAAGCTTTCTTCCAGACCTTCGTCCAGCAGGGCTTCCTGACGGCTCTCGGACTGGGCGACCTTGCCGGCCAGCTGGTCGTGCTTTTCGTTGTCGGCCAGCGGGCGCTTGGCTTCTCGCGCGTGCGGGGCGTCGATATGCCGATCCTCCGGACGGACCGTGCCTTCCGAGGCCATGTCGGCCGTGGACGCAGCAGTGCCGTGCGTGAAGTGGCGTTGGTCGCCGTCGGTATTGGGTTGTCGGCTCATGACGTTATCTCCCGTGGCTTTTTAGCCTCGAAGTAAAAACCCGCCGCTCTAGGTTCGGGTTGCATGGTCGGGAAGCCGTCCCGCGCGCCTGTGTCGGCGTTGAAATATTTCATGCAGCCTCTGGAACCTTCGCTTTGCGCTCCGCATTTAAGGTTCAGCTTCGGCGGTCTATCCCCTTCCGCCCACAGCCACGGCCCGGGGACAGCTATCCCCTCATGCACAGCCCGGGCCGTTTTGCTGTCCTAAGCTTCCCAGCAGACTAGCCGTGTCCGTCATGCCGCTTGGCGCCGTCGTGCAGGCGCGGGCGCATCGTCCTGCACACGCCGATGCGGCGCTCGGCCTCGGCGCAGGTCGCGTGGATGATCTCGAACATCTCGTCGGCGTCGACCAGGAGCTTGACCATGTCGTCCAGCGTATCGTCGGCGTCCATCGCGTGGACCGCCGCGATCAGTTCGCTCTTGGTCTTGTTCAGAGTGACCACAGCCACGCGGAAGGCCACCATGCCGGGGTTCAGGACCTCGGCATTGGTGATCGCGTCCAGATCGATATTCTCGGGCTCGAAATCGTCGTCGGCCAACGCGGCCCGCTTGGCGGTACCCATAGGGCGCTCCTGATCGATGCCCCACCGAGAGATGGTAATCGATCAGGAGACGGCGTGTTCCACACTTTGTCGGATTCCCGACGTTCAGGTCTTGTCGGCTCCCCCGACGGTCAGGCTTCCAGCTCGATGTCCCAGTACAGGTAGTCCAGCCAGCTGACGTGCAGCCTTCCCGGCGGGAAACGACGTCCCCGCTCCTGCAGCTCGTGCATCGACGGGCGGCGGGCGTTGTGGAAGGGCTGCATCCCCGCTTCGCGCGGCGTGCGGCCGCCCTTGCTGAGGTTACAGGGCGCGCAGGCGGTGACGATATTCTCCCAGGTGGTCCGGCCGCCGCGCGAGCGGGGGATCACATGGTCGAACGTCAGGTCCTCGGGCGAGCCGCAATACTGGCAGCTGAAGCTGTCGCGCAGGAACAGGTTGAAGCGCGTGAAGGCCGGCGGCCGCTCCTGCGGGACATACTGCTTCAGCGCCACGACGCTGGGCAGCTTCATCTCGAAGGACGGCGAATGGACGACCTGGTCGTAGCTGGCCACGACGTCGACGCGATCCAGGAACACCGCCTTGATCACCTCCTGCCAGGGCCAGAGGGACAGCGGATAATAGCTTAAAGGCCGGAAGTCGGCGTTGAGCACCAGGGCCGGCATGCCCGATGGTGGACGCGTGAGGACCTGCATCAGAGCCCCCCTTCAAGGCGAACGTCGTAACGTTCAGCGCCTCGGCTGTTGTGGTACGCGACAGGACTGAAGACGGGCCTC
Source organism: Pseudomonadota bacterium (assembly GCA_023445955.1). GTDB lineage: Bacteria > Pseudomonadota > Alphaproteobacteria > Caulobacterales > Caulobacteraceae > Caulobacter. The sequence goes on along the minus strand of JAEXJH010000105.1, from coordinate 8,110 downwards.
CTTCCTACGCTATTCAGGGAATCGCCATTCATTCCCGAACGCATGGAAAGGATGGGCCATGTCAGCGACAGAACCAAGACATCTCGCCGACGGGCCTTAGAAAGGCGCGATCTCGCGTCGTTTGACGGCGCCGTAGCAGGCCCAGAGCAGGTGGGCGGCGACACCGCGATAGGGCCGCCAGAGCTCGGCGCGCTTGTAGGCCTGCTTCTCGTTCGGCCGAACCTCGGCCTTGTCGGCCCAGCGCATGGCCTCCTGCAGGGCGACATCGCCGGCCGGGAAGATGTCGAGGCGGCCCTGGGTAAACATCAGATAGACCTCGGCCGTCCAGCGGCCGACGCCGGTGATGGCGGTCAGGGCGGCGATCGCCTCCTCGTCCGACAGGCTTGGCAGGGCGTCGAAATCGCAGGTCCCGTTCAGATGGGCATGGGCGATGGCGTGGGCGTAGCGCGCCTTGGGCCGCGAAAGCCCCAGCGACAGCAGATAGGCCTGGTCATGACCCATCACGACGTCGGGCGTCATCTGCGGCAGGCCCGCCTCGACCCGCGCCCAGATGGCGGCGGCCGAGGCCAGCGAGACCTGCTGCTGCACGACCATCTTAAGCAGGCCCGGAAAGCCGCCCAAGCCCACGCGCCAGGCGAACGGCGGCGTCACGGCCTCCATCGCCGCCAGGGCCGGATCGGCGGCGGCCAGGGCCTTGCGGGCTTCGAGAAGGGCGTCGGCGGTCGGTGGAACGAACATCGGCGCCAAGGGACCCTGCCCCGCGGCCGCTGACAATCCGGTTCTTGCTGAACTATCCGATGGACGTGATCTCGACTTCGCCGCCGGGCGCGGGCGAAACGTCGCCGATCACCTTGCCCAGCAGGGCGCGCGCGATCGGCGCGACATAGGAGACCGAGCCCTTGGCCGGATCGGCCTCGTCCTCGCCGACGATGCGGAAGGTCTGCACGCGGCCATCCTCGCGCTCGAAAGTCACGCGGTCGCCGAACTGCACGACGGTCTTTTCCGGATCGCGCTCCATCAACTGCGCGGTGGCGCGACGGGCCGACCAGTAGCGCAGGTCGCGGGTGGCGCGAGCCATGGCCGTGCGATCGCCGTCGGCCGCCCCGCCAGCGCTCTGGGCCGACGAATAGGCGGCGCGCGCGGCGGCCAGCTCGGCCTCGATCTGGGCCAGGCCTTCGGGCGTGACGAGATTGGGCTGAGTCGAGATCGGGCGATCGGGCAGATCGGCCGCGAAAGCCTCGCTGTCGCCTTCCTTGGTGAAGGCGACGCTCATCGGACAGTGTCTTGGATCATGGAGAAAGCCTGCGACGCGTACGGATGAAACGGCGTCGAGGGCCTAACGCGTCCGGTTCTGGTTAGCTCCGCAACAGCGAAGCTTCAAGCCGAACGCGGCGGCGGGCGCTTCGACAGCAGCCCGCCGTTCGCGAGCAAAGCTTACAGAACCACGCCGGCGACAGCGGCGGCGACGCCCAGGGCGATGACCAGGAAATAGCCGGCGGCCAGACGGTCGAAGGCGTTTTCGAAAGCGTTCAGGGTGCGTTGCATGAGTAGTCCCTCCATTGAGCTGTCCTGCCCCCGATGGGCCTTGGCCGGGTCTCTGCCGAACCAATCTGGACGATGCTTAGATAACACCAATCTAAACGGCGTCAAGATAATCTGGACAGTGTTTGGATGAAAATTTAGAAAGGTGCTGTTACAGTGAGGGCCGATGAGCACCGCGACCGCCGAATCCCGCCCGTATCACCATGGCGACCTGAGCCGAGCCCTGGTCGACGCCGCCCGCAAGATCCTCGAGACCGAGGGTCCGGCGGCCCTGTCGCTGCGGGCCGTGGCGCGCGAGGCCGGGGTAAGTCCCGCCGCGCCCTACCACCACTTCAAGGACAAGGCCGAGCTGCTGGAAGCCGTCGCCCACGAGGGTTGGCACGAGCTGGACGTGGCGCTGTCCACCGCCCGCGCGTCCACCCAGGACGTCCGCGCGAAGATGACCAATATCGGCGTGGCCTATGTCTGCTTCGCCCGCGACAACCCGGCCCTCTACCGCGTGATGTACGACCGCTCGCGCGACAAGGACGCCCTGCCCGAGAAGATGAAGGACGAAGGCGCCTACTGCCAGGTGCGCGACACCATCAACGAGAACGGCGGCGGCCACGTCAGCGACATCGACCTGGAGCTGGCGACCATCGCCGCCTGGTGCGCCGGCCACGGCCTGGCCGAGATGATCGGCTTCAAGCAATTCGCCTCGCTCAAGGCCCAGCTGGGCGGCGAGGAAGCGTTCCTCCGCGCGGTGTTCGAGCACCTGGGCATGTTCGCGAAGCTCACCGCGCCCCAGGACTGAGTGTGGCCTTCGTCACTCGGTTCGCCCCGTCGCCGACGGGCTACCTGCATCGCGGCCATGCGTTCTCGGCGCTGACGGCGTATCGCGCTACGCAAGAGGCCCGCGGCCGTTTCCTGCTGCGCATCGAGGACATCGACGCCACCCGCTGCCGGCCAGAATACGACGCGGCGATCTTCGAGGACCTGGCCTGGCTGGGCCTGGACTGGGAGACGCCGGTCCGCCGGCAGTCCGAACACCTGGCCGACTTCCACGCGGCCATCGAGGTCCTGCGCGCGCGCGGCCTGGTCTATCGCTGCTTCAAGACCCGCAAGGAAATCGACATCGGCCGCGCGCCGCACGAACCGGCGGTTCCGTATGTCGGATCTCCCCTCCCCGCCGATGAGGAGGCCCAGCGCCTGGACCGCGGCGAGGCCTTCGCCTGGCGGCTGTCGCTGGCGGCGGCGCGTGAAGCCCTGGGCGGGTTCGAAGGCCTGACCTTCGTCGAGCAGGGCGCGGGCCCCGACGGCCAGACCGGCGTCATCCAGGCCCGCCCCGAAACCGCCGGCGACATCGTGCTGGCCCGCAAGGATGTCGGGGTCGCCTATCACCTGGCCGTGGTCCATGACGACGCCCTGCAAGGCGTCACGCACGTGATCCGGGGCGTCGACCTGTTCGAGGCCGCGCACATCCAGCGCCTGCTGCAGGCCTTGCTGGGTTATCCGACGCCGACCTACCGCCACCATGGCTTGCTGGTCGGTCCGGATGGCAAGCGGTATGCGAAGCGGGACAAGGCGGAGACGCTGCGGGAGCTGCGCGCGATGGGCGTGAGCGCCGCTGACTTGCTGGCGGAGCTCAAATAAGTCCGCTCATCCCCGCTTTCGCGGGGATGAGCGGTAGAGGGACGGATCAGGAAGTCTTTCCCGCCTGCTCGACCAACTGCCCCATGGCCTTCAGATAGCTCGAAAAGGCCGCCCTCCCGGTGTCGGTCAGGCGCACGCGGGTCAGGGGCTTGCGGCCGACGAAGCTCTTGTCGATCGCGACATAGCCAGCCTCCTCCAGCTTGCGCAGGTGGATCGACAGGTTGCCCTGGGTGACCTCCAGCACGTCCTTGAGCTCGGTGAAGTCGGCGACCTCGGCGCTGGCCAGATAGGCGACGATGCCCAACCGAACTCGACCGTGGATGACGTCATCCAGCCCGCTGATGTCGAACTTGGGACCCACGATCGCCTCAGGCGGCTCGCTGCAGGGCTTGGCGCATCATGAAGAAGCCGGGCGCCGCCATGAACGCGAACAGGCCGAGGCTGGCGATCAGCAGGTAGAGTTCCGCGCGCTCGATCAGCAGACCCATGGCCACGCCGGACACGATCCAGCCCACGGCCACGCCCAGCGTCCACAACCGTCGGCGCAGCATGAAGGTCACCTGCCAGACGGCGCCCTGCAGGATGAACACCACCGCCGGATGGAACAGCCAGTAGTGGAAGTCCTTGTGGCGCCCGGCCGCCGCGGCGAAGACGATGACCAGCGCCAGGTTGGCCACGCCCGCCGCCGAGAAGGCGGCGTTGACCGCCCGGTTGGTCACGCCGCGCTGGGGGTTCTTGCGATCGATGACGATGACGATGGTCATCAGGACCAGGAAGATCAGCGTCGGGATCCAGGCCAGCACCATGTTGCCAGCGTACCCCAGGCTCACCACGCCCCTTTCCTGGGCGAAGTAGAACAGGGTTTGCAGGCCGTAGAGCACGCCGGCCGAGCCGTAGAGCGCCCCGCCCGAGACACCCAGCCCGCCCCGCTCGCCCGCACCGTCGGCAAGGCCGCGCAGGAAGGCCAGGTCGTCTTGCACGGTCTTCAGATGGTTGGGTCGCTCTTCAGGCATGCCGATCCCCTTCAGCGCAGCATCATGGACGGTCACAGGATTCGACCCAACAGCGGCATGCGGCGCAGGATCATGGTCGTCAGCCAGCTGAGCACGACCGCTCCGCCGAACGCGATACAGCCCTTGGCCAGGCCGCCCCAGCTCTGCGGCAGCATCAGCCAGCCCAGCCAGGCGGTGAAGGCATAGTGGGTCAGATACATGCCGTAGGCGTTGGCCTGCAGGCTCTTACCCACCGGACCGGTCTTGCGGACGAAGCGCAGGAAGGTCGCCAGGGCCGCGAACGACAGCGTCGCGCAGGACAGGCAGAACATCAGCCCGCCGAACGAGTCCAGCAGCGGCCGCGGCGGCGGGTTGGGCGAGAAGGCGACGATCATCGTCCCCACTGCGCCGATGATCGGCAGGGTCGGCGCCATCTGCCAGAGCCACCAGCGCTTGGCCAGCTTGCCTTCCGGATCGGTCAGGCCCTGGCCGATGCCGGCCGCGCCGACGGCGATCCCGGCCAGGAAGTAGACGAAGTAGTGGCCGATGCGCGCGGTCTGCACCACGAACGGACCGACCTGGGTCCAGTGGCCGAACGGCGTGGTCATGACCAGCGGCAGATAGGCTCCCAGACTGACGGCGGCGAGCGCGCAGAAGAACCGCCCCGGCTTGGCGTCCGCGCCTCGGGCCAGGCAACCGAGAGCGTTTGTGACGCCGGGCCACACCGCATGCATGGCCGTGAACAGCGCGCCGAACGCCAGCAGCACCCACAGGAACCAGGCCGGGCCGCTGGGCCAGAACGGCAGGTGCGTCCAGGCGTCGGCGAAGGCGGTGAACGACGGCGCGCCGCCCGATTGCAGCCAGGCCGGGAAATAGGCCAGCGGCGCCAGCAGGCCCACGGCCAGGACGAACGGGATCCCCAAGCGTACGGCGCGCGCCTTCAGGAAGCCGCCGGCGCCCTTGGCCTTCAGGCCGTCGGCGACGAACAGGCCCGAGATGAAGAACATCAGCGACATGAAGAACAGGTCGTTGACCAGAGTCAGGATCCCCCAGCCGCCGAACGTCTGCGGATCCACCACCGGGAAGGCCGTCCAGAGGATCGGCTGCGCCCCGAACGCCTTCGGCGGCGGCGCGTACGGGTGATAGGTCAGCACCGCGTGATGGGCGATCACCAGCAGGGTGACAAAGGCGCGCAAGGCGCCGATCGGGGCGTTGCGGCCACCGACCTGGGCGATCGTCGAACGGTCGGAGGCGCTGAGAGGCGCGTGCATGGCTTGGGTCTCCCCCTTGAAGATGTCGCACCATGGATCAACAAGTTTGTTTTGTAAACTAGTCTACCAGAGTGCCACATGACGCCTCGGCGTGAAGACGCCTCTTCGCCCTCAGCGAACCCAGTAGCTGTAGCGATATCCCGGCTCGAAACCCTCGTCGGCATAGAGGGCGATGGCTCCGGCGTTGTCGGCCTCGACCTGCAGCCAGGCGCGTTCGGCGCCCAGCGTCCCAGCCTCGGCCAGCAAGGCGCGCAGCACCCGGCGGGCCAAGCCCTTGCGCCGATGGTCGGGGACGGTGCGCATGCCGAAGATCCCGGCATAACCGCCGCCGATGGCGCTGGCTCCGATCGCGGCCGGCGCGCCGTCGATGTCCAGCCGGGCGAAGCGGGCCGGCGCCGGGATGCGGCCCAGGGTTTCGAGGCGCTCGCGACCATCCTCCGGATCGCCGGCCGTGGCGGTGAAAACCGCCTCGAAGGTGGCGTCGGGCGCGGTGAGCAGCCGGACGTCGGGATCGCCCTCCCCCACCACCGGTCCTAGCATGACGAGCGTCTGCTTGGAGGCCCTGTAACCCCGCGCGGTCAGGCGCTCGGCCAGGTCGGCCGGCGCGATCAGGCCGTCGGTCAGCTTGAAGCGCGGCGGCAGGCCCCGCTCGCCGTACCAGGCCTCGACCGCGTCCAGCGCCGCCTCGGGATCACGATCCGGCGCAGCCAGCGGCCAGCAGGCGTTGATCCGCATGGAGCGGCCTGACGCGGCGTTCAGCCGCCAGCCGCCCAGCCGCGCCCGCTCGCGAGCCGGCCAGGCGTCGTCGGCCAGAGGTTCGAGTAGGGCTGGGTCGATCACTTCTCGGCCAGCAGCTTCTCGACGATGCCCTTGGCCTCGGCGCTGGACCAGTCGGCCGGGCCGGCCATGCGGGCGCGCTCGCGGCCCTGGCGGTCGTAGATCACCGTGGTCGGATAGCCGGCCGCCTTGGGCTCCAGGGCGAAGGACAGCTTGTAGCTCGGGTCGCGATAGCTCTTCAGCGGCGCGTTGGCGGCCATCTCTTCGTTGATCAGGTTCACGTCGCTGTCGCGGTCGACGCTGATCGGCAGCACGGTGACCGGCTGGGTCGCATAGGTGGCCTGCAGCTTGGCCAGGGTCGGCATCTCGGCCTTGCACGGCGCGCACCAGGTGGCCCACAGGTTCATGACCACCACGCGGCCCTTGAAATCGGCCAGGGTCGTGGGCTTGCCGTCCATCGACGTGAACACCGTGTCGGGCGCGGCGCGCGGCGTGGCGGGCACGTCGAGCTTTTCCAGCGTCCCCTTCTTGAATTCTGTGAGGTTGGCGGGACCAGAAGGTTTGAACGAAGCACTGGCGATGACGTATAGAACCGCCGCCACGCCGACGAGGATGACGCCACCCAGCACAATCCTCACCGGACTGCGCTTCTTGGGCTCCATCAAATGGACTTCGTTCATATGACCGACAACTCCGATACGCCCAAGCCGAACGGCCAGGGTCAAGCCATGTGGGGCGGTCGGTTCTCGGCCAAGCCGGCGGAACTGATGCAGGCGATCAACGTCTCCATCGGCTTCGACAAGCGCCTGTGGGCGCAGGACCTGGCAGGCTCCCGCGCCCACGCGCGGATGTTGATGAACCAGGGCGTGATTACAAGCAGCGACGGCGAGGAAATTCTCGGCGGCCTCGCCAAGATCGACGACGAGATCGCCACGGGGACCTTCCCGTTCCGCGACGAGTACGAAGACATCCACATGAATATCGAGGCGCGGCTGCGCGAGCTGATCGGCGCGACCGCCGGCCGGCTGCACACCGCCCGCTCGCGCAACGATCAGGTGGCCGTCGATTTCCGCCTGTGGGTCCGCGACGCCGCCGACCGCTCGGCCGGCCAACTGGTCGCGCTCCAGAAGGCCCTGCTCGCGCAAGCCGAGGCTTATGCCGACGCCCTGATGCCGGGCTTCACCCACCTGCAGCCGGCCCAGCCGGTGACCTTTGGCCACCACCTGATGGCCTATGTCGAGATGTTCGGCCGCGACGCCAGCCGCTTCCGCGACGCCCGCGCCCGCATGAACGAGTGCCCGTTGGGCGCCGCCGCCCTGGCCGGCTCGCCCTTCCCCATCGATCGCCACCAGACGGCGGCGGCGCTGGGCTTCGACCGTCCGACCGCCAACTCGCTGGACAGCGTCTCCTCGCGCGACTTCGCCCTGGAGGCCCTGTCGGCCGCCTCGATCACCGCCACGCACCTGTCGCGCCTGGCCGAGGAGATCGTGCTGTGGACGACGCCGATGTTCGGCTTCATCAAGCTGACCGACGCCTTCACGACCGGCAGCTCGATCATGCCGCAGAAGAAGAACCCCGACGCCGCCGAGCTGATCCGCGCCAAGGTCGGCCGCATCCTGGGCTCGCTGACCACCCTGACTGTCGTGATGAAGGGCCTGCCGCTGGCCTATTCGAAGGACATGCAGGAGGACAAGGTCCCGACATTCGAGGCCTTCGACGCGCTGGAGCTGGCCCTGCTGGCCATGGCCGGCATGGTCGCCGACCTGACCCCCAACACCGAAAACATGGCCAAGGCCGCCGGCGCGGGCTTCTCGACCGCCACGGATCTGGCCGATTGGCTGGTGCGGACGCTGAACATGCCTTTCCGCGACGCCCACCACGTGACAGGCTCTGCCG
>JAEXJH010000104.1 GCA_023445955.1 Pseudomonadota bacterium | reverse complement strand
ATCAGGAAGCGCGCCGTACGCTGGGCCTGAAAGCCATCCGCCGCGAGCGCGAGCGGCTGGAAGAGCTGAGCGAAAGCCAGGCCGTCGGCGCCGACGCCTTCCTCATCCTGCAGGAGGAGCTGGACTTCGAGGAGGTCTCGATCAGCCGCGAGGATGAACGGCAGATCGAGGAGAGCTGAGCGGCGCTCTCTGGAACATTGCGCATTCCACGAAATTCAACCATTGCGTCAGGCGTAAGTCATGGACGACGCCGAATGTACGTTCCCTACGACGATATCCTCCGCCGCATCGAGCAGCCGCCGCGCTGGTGGTGTCACGGCGTGCCGCGCTACGAAGAGTTCAAGCCTGGGGATATGCACGTTTATGCTCAGGCCGGCCTGTTGGTGCGGATCGAGTGCCAAGACTGTCAGCGTCATTTTCTTGTTGGCGTGCCTGGCTCTGCGGCGCAGCTGATCAACGAGACGGGCGTGCGGCTGGACAGTTTGCACGATGACCCGCCGCATCACGATAACGCTCGCTACCAAGACGAGGCGGATCCTCGTTGCGCGGGCAACGCCATGAGCATGGTGGTCCTGGAGATCGTCGAGGCGTGGTGGCGCGCGCCGATGGAACTCGAAGGAAAGGTGATGGCCCATCTTGGTCTCTGGACGCGGCTTCCTCACCTTGAAGGGCTGGTGGGCGACTAGGCCCAACCGGTGGGCGTGCTACCACATCGTCTTGGCCGCGCGGTCCGGCCACTCGCGGTCGTAGGTCTCGCCGCCGACTTCGCCGGCGGTGACGGCGGCCAGCATGGCGCCGGGCGTGGGCAGGGCCTTCGGGTCGACGTGGCTTTCTGGTTTCCACAGGCCCGAGCGGACGATGGCGCGGGCGCACTGGAAATAGGCTTCCTCGACGGTGACGACCATCGCCGTGCGCGGCGGCTTGCCGTCGACGGCGAAGCTTTCCAGCAGGTCGGGATCGACGCTCAACACCGCGCGGCCGTTGACGCGGAAGGTGGTGCCCGAGCCCGGGATCAGGAACAGCAGCGCCACGCGCGGGTCGCGGACGATGTTACGCAGGCTGTCGATGCGGTTGTTGCCGCGCCGGTCGGGCAGGATCAGGGTCTTGGGATCCGCGATGCGGACGAAGCCCGGCAGGTCGCCGCGCGGGCTGCAGTCCAGGCCCTCGGGGCCGATGGTGGCCAGGGCCAGGAAGGGCGAGGCCTCGATCAGGGCGGCATAGTGCGGGGTGATGTGGTCGGTGACCTTGACGGTCGAGGCCGCCACAGGCTGGGGCTGATACAGCGCCTCCAGAGCCTCGAGGGTGGTGATCTCGTGCATCGCGTCCTCCAGCCGCCAAGTCTATGGGCTGGCCGGGATGGCGGCAATCTCAGCGTGTGGCGGCGCGAGCGCAGGCTTCGCGAAGACGGCGGGCCGAGATCGGCTTGTCGACGATGGGGGTCAGGCGGCCCTGCAGCTGGTCGGCGTTGCCGGTGACGTAGACCACGGGGATGCGACCCAGCTGGCGCTGGATGGCCTCGACGGCTTCCTCGCCGGTGCCGCCCACGATGCGATAATCGGCGGTGATCAGATCTGGAGGATTGGCCATGGCCAAGGCCAGGGCGTCCGACAAGCTGTCGGCGATATCGAAACTCGTGAAGCCCTGCTCGGTCAGGAGGGCTTCGACCTCGAACGCGACGAGGATTTCATCCTCGATAATCAACACGTGTCGGGCCTTCGCGTGCTCGGTCATCCACCGCAGCCTTCGTGATCGTCCCTGCGCCCACTCAATGTCGGCGCGCGTCGATGCGCCAGTCGCGTTTTCGTGATCGGTGTAATCGCACTGGTTGTATAGCCCAGTTCGGCTGTGCGACGGCGTAAAGCAGGCTATGGAGAGAAAAACAAGGAATTCGCAGGAGCGCGCGCCCATGTCCCTGATCCTCACCGAGAAACGCGGCCACGTCGCCATCCTCACCTTGAACCGGCCCGAAGCGATGAACGCCCTGGGCGCCCCAGGCGACGGCGACCAGGTGGCGGCCGCCTGCGAGGCGATCAATGACGACCAGGACATCCGCTGCGTGATCCTGACGGGCGCAGGCAAGGCCTTCTCGGCCGGCGGCGACGTCAAGGCGATGAAGGCGCGGGAGGGCGCGTTCGGCGGGAACGGCGTGGCGGTTCGCGACGGCTACCGCAAGAACATTCACCGCGTGGTGCGGGCCATCTACGGCCTGGAGGTCCCGTCGATCGCGGCGGTGAACGGGGCGGCGATCGGCCTGGGCTGCGACGTGGCCTGCATGACCGACATCCGCATCGCCGCCGACACCGCCAAGTTCGGCGTGACCTTCCTGAAGCTGGGCCTGATTCCCGGCGATGGCGGGGCCTGGCTGATGCCGCGCACCGTGGGCATGAGCCGCGCGGCGGAACTGCTGTTCACCGGCGACGTCATCGACGCGGCCAAGGCTGCCGATTGGGGCCTGATCAGCAAGGCCGTGCCGGCCGAGACGCTGATGGAAGAAGCCATGACCTTGGCCAACCGGATCGCCCAGCAGCCGCCGCACGCCCTGCGCATGGCCAAGAGCCTGCTCAAGCACGGCCAGACCGCCAGCTACGACACGCTGATGGAGATGAGCGCCGCCGCCCAGGCCATCGCTCACCACACCGAAGACCACATGGAAGGCGTCGACGCGATCCTCGAAAAGCGCGCGCCGACGTTCAAAGGCAAATAGGCATGGGCAAGGAAGCAAGCGGCGTCTGGGGGCAGCTGTCGGACGGGGATAGCGAGGGCAAGCTGCTGTGGGAGCCGCCCAAGCTGATCTTCCGCGGGGCGGTGCGCGGCATCTATCAGGGCCACGCCCTGCGGAACCTGCGCACCGAGGGCGACGACCTGGTGCTGAGCGACGGCACGCGCTTCACGCTGGAGCCGGGCCAGGCCGAGAAGTGGCTGCACGCCATCCAGAACCCGCCCTCGCGCCTGGACAAGCTGGGCGTGAAGCCCGGGATGACCGTGGTGGTCGAGGGCGTCGAGGATCTCGAATTCCTGGCCGAGCTGTCGACCCGCGTCGAGCCGGTGGACGCCGACGAGGCCGATGGCGTCGACATCCTGTTCCTGGCCGCCGACGATCTGGCCGACCTCGACCGGCTGGAAGACCTGATGTGGACCCTGGCCGACAAGGGGGCGATCTGGATCGTCTCCCAGAAGGGCAAGGGCGCGCCGTTGAAGGACACCGACGTGCTGACCGCGGCGCGGGGCTTTGGCCTGTCCGACACCAAGGTCTGCGCCTTCTCCAAGAGCCACACGGCCCTGCGGTTCGTGAAGCGCAAGGCGCCGAAGGCGGCGCCGGCGGCGGCTCCGGTGGACGACGAGGAGTTCGAGGA
>JAEXJH010000103.1 GCA_023445955.1 Pseudomonadota bacterium | reverse complement strand
GGGGCGCCTGGAACGGGCCTTCGCCAACTTCCGCGAGACGTTCCCGTTCTTCGCGGCGCTGGTGCTGGTCGACTATCTGGGCGGCCGCCTGGGCGAGCTGACCTCGCTCGGTGCGCTGATCTATGTGGCGGCCCGCGCCGTCTACATCCCGCTCTATGCCTTCGGCGTGCCCTATGTGCGCAGCTTGACCTGGGTCGCCTCGATGGTCGGGATCTTGATGCTGCTCGCGGCCCTGGTGGTCTGATGCGAGACGGCGGACGGGTTTCGGCGGCGATCGAGGTTTTGACCGAGATCGAGGCGCGGCATTTTCCCTCGAAGATGGCCCTGAAGCGCTGGGGCGAGACCGCGCGCTACGCCGGCTCCAAGGACCGCGCCTTCGTGTCGGGCCTGGTGCTGGACGCGCTGCGCCGGAAACGTTCGCTGGGCTGGATGATGGGTGACGCCAGCGCGCGCGGCGTCATGCTGGGCGTGCTGGCCTTCGTCTGGAAGTGGACGCCTGAGCGCATTTCAGAAGCCGCCGCCGAAGAGCACGGCTTCGGCGCCCTGACCGACGCCGAACGCGAGCGGCTGGCGAGCCCGGTTTCGCTCGACGGCGCGCCGGCCCCGGTGGCGGGCGACTATCCCGACTGGCTCGAAGAGCGGCTGGCCCGCACCTTTGGCGCCGATCAGGCCGTCGAGATGCAGGCGCTGTCGGAACGCGCCCCGGTCGACCTGCGCATCAACACCCTGAAGACCGACTCCGAGCGCGGCGCCAAGGCGGTCGCGCTGATCGGCGCTGTTCCCGCCGGTGTCCTGCCGACCGCCTTCCGCATCCCCGCGCCCGAGGCCGCCGACCGCACGCCGTCGGTCGAGGCCGTGCCGGCCTTCTCCAAGGGCTGGTTCGAGGTCCAGGACCTGGGCTCGCAGATCGCCGCCGCCGTGGCCGGCGAGGTCAAGGGCAAGCAGGTGCTGGACTTCTGCGCCGGCGGTGGCGGCAAGACGCTCGCACTCGCAGCCGCCATGGGCAATACCGGCCAGATCTTCGCCCACGACAGCGACGCCCGCCGCCTGGCTGACACCATCCGTCGCGGCCAGAGGGCAGGGGTCCGCAACCTGCAAATCCGCTCGCCGATCGAGGCCACGCCGCTGAAGGGCCTGGAAGGCAAGATCGACGTCGTCTTCGTCGACGCCCCCTGCACCGGCGCCGGCACCTGGCGCCGTCATCCGGACGCCAAGTGGCGCCTGTCGCCCGACCAGCTGGCCAAGCGCCAGATCGAGCAGGACTCGGTGCTGGAAGACGCCTCGACCTTCGTGAAGGCCGGCGGCCGCATGGTCTATGTCACCTGCTCGCTGCTGACCGACGAGAACGAGGACCGCGTCGCCGGTTTCCTCGAGCGCCACCCCGAATTCACCGTCAAGCCGATCGCCCTGGACGGCGTCACCCACGTCACGCCCGAAGGCTATCTGCGCCTGACCCCGCATCGCGCCGGAACGGACGGCTTCTTCGCCGCCGTGCTGGAGCGATCCTCGTACACGCCCTGATTTGACGCCCTGACCGCTGGAGATTTGCCGATGACCACCGAAACCCACCACCAGCGCGTCCTGATCGTCGATTTCGGCAGCCAAGTGACCCAGCTGATCGCGCGCCGGGTGCGCGAGGCCGGCGTCTATTGCGAGATCCATCCGTTCGACAAGGCTGAAGAGCTCGTCGACGCCTACAAGCCCTCGGCGATCATCCTGTCGGGTGGCCCAGCCAGCGTGCTGGAAGACGACAGCCCCCGCATCGGCCGCAAGCTGTTCGACCTGGGCCTGCCGATGCTGGCCATCTGCTACGGCCAGCAGCTGCTGTGCGACGTGCTGGGCGGCAAGGTCGAGGGCGGCCACGCCGGCGAGTTCGGCCGTGCCGAACTGACCATCGGCAAGACGAGCCCGCTGTTCGACGGCCTGGCCGGCGTCGGCGAGATGGAAACCGTCTGGATGAGCCACGGTGACCGCGTCACCGCCATCCCGGACGGCTTCGAGGTGATCGGCACGTCGACCGGCGCGCCGTTCGCCGCCATCGCCAACGACGCCAAGCAGATCTACGCCCTCCAGTTCCACCCGGAAGTCTATCACACCGTCAACGGCGCCAAGATCTACAAGAACTTCCTGGCCCTGGCCGGCCTGACGGGCGACTGGACCATGGCGGCCTTCCGCCAGGAGATGGTCCAGAAGATCCGCGACCAGGTCGGCGACGGCAAGGTGATCTGCGGCCTGTCGGGCGGCGTCGACAGCTCGGTGGCCGCCGTCCTGATCCACGAGGCGATTGGCGACCAGCTGACCTGCGTGTTCGTCGACACCGGCCTGTTGCGTAAGAACGAGGCCGACCAGGTCGTCACCCTGTTCCGCGACCACTACAACATCCCGCTGGTCCACGTGGACGCCGGCGACCTGTTCCTGGGGCAGCTGGCCGGCGTCAGCGACCCCGAAACCAAGCGCAAGACCATCGGCCGGCTGTTCATCGAGGTCTTCGACAAGGAAGCCGCCAAGATCGACGGCGCGCAGTTCCTGGCCCAGGGCACGCTCTATCCCGACGTCGTCGAAAGCGTCTCAGCTCGCGGCGGCCCTTCGGCGGTGATCAAGAGCCACCACAATGTGGGCGGCCTGCCAGACTACATGAAGCTGAAGCTGGTCGAGCCGCTGCGCGAGCTCTTCAAGGACGAAGTCCGCGCCTTGGGCGTCGAGCTGGGCCTGGCCCCGGCCTTCGTCGGCCGCCACCCGTTCCCGGGCCCGGGCCTGGCCATCCGCATCCCCGGCGAGATCACGCCTGAGAAGGTCAAGGTCCTGCAGGACGCCGACGCCATCTATCTGGAGGAAATCCGCAACGCCGGCCTCTACGACCAAATCTGGCAAGCCTTCGCCGTGCTGCTCCCCGTGAAGACGGTGGGCGTCATGGGCGACGCCCGCACCTACGAGAACGTCCTGGCCCTGCGCGCCGTCACCTCGACCGACGGCATGACCGCCGACTTCTTCGAGTTCCCCTGGCCGATCCTGGGCAAGACCGCCACGCGCATCATCAACGAGGTGCGCGGCGTCAACCGGGTCGTCTACGACGTGACGTCGAAGCCTCCGGGCACGATCGAGTGGGAATGATCTGATTGGAATCCGGGACGATCCGCTGGGATCGTTTCGAGAGTTCAACTCATTGAAATAAAAAGTGTTTATGGACGTCGTCGATCGCCAAGGATCGGCGGCGTCCATTTCGTTTTGACGTCTGGCTGACGGCCTAGCGCTCAGCTTGATCCGGATCAACTTCGGCATATACCGTCACTTTGTCAGGCCTGACGGTATTTTTTCTCCACCACAAACTCCTGAAATCATTCGGGAAATGGCGTATCGGCACCCCTGAAACTGGGGTGACGGTATTTCGCGCCATTTTCAGCGATTTCGGGGGTCGGGAAACTCCGATCATGCTGAACGACTTCCGCCTTAAGTCCCTGAAACCGCAGTAAAAACCGTACAAGGTCACCGACCGTGACGGTATCTATGTGGTCGTGGCGCCATCGGGGGGGATCACCTTCCGCCTGGACTACCGACTCCACGGCCGCCGCGAGACGCTCACGCTGGGCCGATACGGCCCCGACGGCATCAGCCTGGTGACCGCGCGAGAGCGCGCCATGGAAGCTCGACGCCAGGTCCGCGAAGGCGTCTCTCCAGCCATGGAGAAGCAACGCGACAAGGCCAGGCTGAAGTCCGCCAAGACCTTCGGCGATTTCGCCGAGCGCTGGCTGACGGAAGGGCGAATGGCCGAGAGCACCCGTGCCATGCGCCGCAGCATCTACGAGCGCGACGTAAAGCGGCCTTTCCAGAACCGCTTGCTGACGGAAATCGAACCGAACGACATCCGCGACTTGTGCGCCAAGGTGAAGGCGAGAGACGCCCCGGCCACGGCGGTTCACGTCCGCGAACAGATCAACCTGATCTTCGCGTTCGCGCGCCTGCACGGTGAGAAGGTGGAGAACCCCGCCAAGGAAGTCGCGCAGAGCTCGATCTGGTCCTTCGTGCCGCGCGACCGATATCTGACCCCGAAGGAGATCCGCATTGCCTTCACGCTCCTCGAGCAGGTGCCGACGCTGCCGACCATTCGCTTGGGGCTCAAGCTGATCCTGCTGACCCTGGTGAGAAAGAGCGAGCTGCAGGACGCCACGTGGGAGGAGGTCGACTTCGTCAACGGCTTCTGGACCATTCCGGCGGCCCGCATGAAGTCGAGCCGGCCTCACAGGATTTATCTGTCGACCCAGGCCTTCGACATCATGATCGCCCTTAAGACCTGTGCTGGAAACTCCCCGTACCTGCTGCCCTCGCGCTACGAAGCCGATCAACCGATGTCACGGGCGACCTTCAACCGGGTCACGACGTCCATCGTCGAACGCGCCAGGGCGCAGGAACTGCCTCTGGGGCCATTCACGGTCCACGACCTTCGGCGGACCGGTTCGACTCTGCTGAACGAGATCGGCTTCGAGAGTGACTGGATCGAGAAGTGTCTGGCCCACGTCGACAGCCGTAGCTCACGGCGGGTCTATAACGTCGCTGAATACGCCGAGCAGCGCTCTCACATGCTTCAGCAGTGGGCGGACATGATCGACGCCTGGATGCGCGGCGAACGTCACGTGCCGACGCTCAGACCCGCCCAACTTGTGGGCGTGACACTAGATCCGGTGGGCTGAACGCTGCGGATGGAAGAGCTCCTTCCGATGTTTCGAGAAGCGCGGTTCAAGTGCTAGCGCCCTGCAGCGGTCGCGTGGGCTCCAGCGCCAACCGGACGGTGGCGCCTCTGCCGGACATCGGGGGCGGGAGCCCGATCCACCATGCCAGCCATGCCCGCGCGCTTCTTGGCCTCAAGCCAGGCTTCGACCTCGTCGAGGTCCCAGACAACGGCGCGCCGGGTCAGCGCGAAGCGACGTGGGAATTCTCCCCGGCGCTCCATCTCGTAGATCGTCGTCTTGGCCAGAGGGACCATGCGGTGCAGTTCGTTTGGACGGATCGTCCGGCGGGGCGCGTTGCGGAGAGGAGCGGGGAGATCGGTCATGGGAAGCCTCCTGCCGACCGATGTCGTTCTCGATGCTCTCCGGGTTCAAGATCGGCGGGGTACGTCTTGCTGCTAACTGCGGCGCGCTGCGGCCAGAAGCGGCCCGTCAGCTCCCATGCTGGCGCAGGAGCGCTCTGTAGCCCGTGCGCGTCATCCACTGAGCCCGCGCGAGGTGAGCACGCCAGCAGTGTTCGGCCTGTTCGGGAGCCGCCGCGGGATCAAGGCCCAGGACGAGCGACGCCACCTCGGTCCACGGCGCGCCATCGCGCTCGGCGTCCAGCAGACGCAGATAAACCACCAGGTGCTGCAGGTCGTAGTCGGTGATCTCGTCCGCGTCCGGCGGTCGATCGGCGATCTGAGGGGCAAGGTCGGTCAAGATCGTTCCCAGGGCGAGTTCGGCGGGCAGACTAGCAGTCACGGCCGACGCGGCCAGTGCTGGCGCGCATCTCGACTCTAAGGCCACGAGGGCCAATGCTGTCGTGGGGAGGGCGCTTTGAGGCCCCGACGATGTCGCTGTTGACGTCGAACATGCCCGATTGGCGCAGCGCCGAGAGCTATCGGCCCCTGCTTGATGCTGACCTGGCGACCTGGGCGTGGGAGTTCGGTCGCCGAGCGCAAGGGCTCGTCGACGATCCCGAGGGCGTGTGCTTTGCAGCCCCCGGGCCCGGCGCGGATCCTCATCCAGCGGTCATCTGGCGAGCCGATGTCGATCCTGCCGTGCCGACGCTGACGGCCAGTCCTGCCGAGGCCGGAGACGCCGGCGCCTTGGACATCTTGGACCTGAAGCTGCCCGTGGCGGTGGTGCGCTGCGAGCAAGGCAGCCAGCATGTCCTGGTTTGCGATGGCGAACGTCGTCTTCGGTTCTCGATCGTCCAGGGCGATGTCCTGGTGGGGCCTGTCGCCCTGGCCTTTCCATTCCCGGCTCGAACAGCCGGCGTAGCCAGCCTGGAAAGTCTTCGCGCCCTGATCCACCTACGCGACACCGGTCGACTACCGGTCGGCGGACGAGGGCCTGGGCGGGCCACACGATGGATCGCCACGCTCAGGGCTCATGATGCGCGGCGGGACGGCGCCTCCCAGCGGGAAATCGCCGTCATGCTGTTCGGCGAGGGTCGCGTGGCTGCGGATTGGGCAGGCGCTTCAGACTATATGCGCATGCGCGTCCAGCGGCTGATCCGCGCTGCCGAAGCCATGGTCTCGGGCGGCTATCGTGCGGTCTGTGGACTGTCGTCTCCTAACGGCGACGCGGATCGACCGGTCGAGACGTGGCTTTCTCGCTGGACGACAGCATGGAGGCCGAACAATAGCGGAGGCCTGGGCTGATCCGCGCAAGATGGCGACCAGCCCGTGCAGCGGCGTGGGAAGATCGCGCCGGATTTTGGTACGGTTTTCCCATAAACCCACACAACCTAGGGCGCGGTGACCACCTTGGGCTCGCGTATCGGGGCCTGTGCGGCGGCAGGCTTTAGCGGCTCGCGCCAGGGTGCGTTGATGGGACATGGCCAAGCACCGAGATGAGCCAAGCCCAATTGCGACGCCGCCGTGCCGCGACCGACCGATCCTTTCCGCCGATCTGGCCCGTCGGATGGCCTGGGAGTTCCTGCGCCGAAATCCCGGCTACCAGGCGGACGTGAAGAGAGCATCGGCGGGGCGGAGCACGAGGAGGCGCTGGGGCCTTGCGGCCCTTGTCGACCCGGACGGACAGTTCGAGGAGGTCGTCTGGCTGACCGATCCGGATGGGAGCTAGTCGTCGAGCCGGAAAATGCGCGGCAGGTTCTCGGCCAGCCAGCGTTCGGCGCTCTGATCGCGCTTGGCCAGGTGCTCTTCAAGGCTGTCGAAGGGACGCTTGAACGCCTCGATCAGAATAGCCGGCGGCAGGGTCGTCAGACGATCGCCGACGGTGTCGCTGAACCTAAAGAACGACGCGATCAGGATCGAGGCGGCCTTGTTCTCCATGCACCTGAGAGCAATGTCGGGATCCTTGCGCGCCAGGGCCATCAAGATGGCCACCGGGTCGCTATTGGTGGCCTCGGCGAAGCGCCAGAGTTCGACCAGATCAAGGGTCCGAAGCCCCGCCTCGAAATTGTAGTAGCTGCGTCGCTGCATCCCCATGGCGTCGGCGACGGCGCGGGGGGAAAGCCGACTTTGAACGCGGACCTTATTGAGGATTTCGGCGAGGACTTCGCGATAGTCCGCGGCTTCGGGGGAGGGCTCGACCAAGGCGATAAACTCGACACTGAGACTAACGGCGATGGAGGCGGTTCAGCCTGGAGGCGTCAATGCGAACGGGCTCGTTTTGTAGTTGCGCTGAACCTTTATCCGTCGGCTGAACGACAAACTGCAAGCGTTGTTGCCGCTCAAGGTTGAGTTTGGGAAGACCGTACCGGATTTTCGCGCGAGTGTTCCAAGAACCTGACGCGGACTTCCCGCCTCCTGGCGCAAGCGTTCGCGTCCCGTGGGAAAGCGCGCCGACCAACGCACTTGCCGCCCGACACGCTCGCCCAATCGGCGAGCCAGGGTCGAACCTGTGGACTCCGCAGAGGATATCCTTCGTCTTGTCCCCACCCCGAGATTCCTTCGGGCAGGCGCTCGTGGCCCTGCGCCGACGCCTGCGCGACGGTGTCGACGCGCCGGGCGCACCCCTGCCCATCAGCCTGATCGCCGCCGAGCTTCGCTTGTCGCCGACGCCGATCCGCGAGGCGCTGTCGCGACTGGCCGGCGAGGAACTGGTCGAAAAGATCGGACCGAACTACACCCGACCCAGCTATGACGCCTCGACCCTGGCCGAACTCTACGACCTGCGCTGGATCTACCTGGCGGCCGTGCTCTCCCCAGACCCGCACCGTCGTTCCGGCCGCCAGGCATCAATGTCCGGCCATGAGAACGTCGGCGCCTACGACTACGCAGGCGGCCTGGACGAGCATGGCCCGGAACGTGTCGTCGAAAAGCTTTTCTGTGATGTCGTCGCCGACGCCGGCGACGTCTCCCTGGCCAGAGCGTTCATGCGCGTCAACGAGCGCCTGGCCCCGCTGCAGGTTTTGGAGGCCCGCGTGTTCGCCGACGTCCGGGCCGAGGCGACCCAACTCGTGCAAGCTCAGCAGTTCGGCGATCGACCGGGATTGCGCGCCGCGGTCCGGCGATACCACCGCCGCCGGAGCATTGGCGCCGTCTCCCTGGCCCGCCTGTCGGACCCCCGAAAATATCGACCCGATATAGTTTGAATATCGAACGCGCGGGGCGCTGGCTTTGAGGGCCGCGATCGGCGGTGAAGTCGAACAAGGGAGTTTCCCATGACCTCCAAGACGACCAGCACGCCCCTGCGCATCGTGCGCCTGGGCCGCGCCTTCAGCCTGACCCGGGCCGTCAGCCAGGGCCAAGAACTGGAGAACTTCATCACCCAGGACAAGTGGCCGTAAGACCGCTGGCCCTGCCCGCGCCTCGCGGCCGGGCAGGGCATCCTGCGCGCGCCGCGACGCGCCAACTTCCCGGAAAATATCGCCCGAATATCGTTTGAATATCAATCGGAGCGGGCGCTGCCTCGAAGGGCCGCGATCGGCGGCGACACCGATAGAGGATGCTCTCAAAATGCCTCGACCCACTCTCCAGCCCCTGCGCCTTCAGCGCGTGGGCCGCGCTTCGGACCTGACCCGCGCCATCGGCATGGGGCTCGAACGCGAGTCCCTGGTCTCCATGGACTACTGGCCCTGAGCCGTCGTGGCCCGGTGGCGTGGCCGCCGGGCCGTTCGCCGACATCGTCCAACCCCTGAGCACGGAGATCGCCGATGGCGATCCGCACCACAGACCTATCTCATCGCCTACTTCGCCTTGGGCGCGCCTCCAGGGCCACCCGGGCAGGTGGCCAAGGTCCCGAACTGGAGATCCTCATCACCATGGAATACTGGGCCTGACCATGGACGGAACGTCCTCGTGTGATCGGCGCGTCTTTCAGGGTCCCGCTGCCTGGCTCGCCCCGGACGTCCATGCCGTGGCGATGGACGCCGACCTGGTGTTCCTCGATGTGCGCGCTGACAGCTATCTCTGTCTGGTCGGCGCGCAAGATCATGTCCGCCTCGCTCCGGATGGCCGGCTCGACGGCGAGGCCGAAACGATCGAGACCCTCGCCTATGCCGGCCTGGCGTCGCCGATGCCGTCAGGGCGGGTGCCGGACATGCCGGCCAAACCTGACCGGGACCTGCCGTGGACGGGGAGAGACATGCACGGCGGAGAGCTGGCGGCCGCCGTCGGTGCGATCGCCCATACCGCCATAGCCTTTCGGCGCCACGGCTTTCATCGCCTGCTTCACAACGTCCGATCAACTCGGCCGAAAGCAGCGAACCGGTCGCCCGAAGCCGTCCTGGAAGCGGCTGGGGCCTTCTTGCGCGCGCGACCCTGGATGCCGATCGGCGGGGCCTGCCTGCAGCGCAGCTATCTGATGCTCATCTACCTGCGACGGCTAGGGTTCGACGCGGACTGGGTGATCGGGGTCAGGACCTGGCCGTTCTTCGCCCACTGCTGGCTTCAGGTCGATGGCGTCGCGCTCGACGACGACGTCGAGCGCCTCGTCGCCTATACGCCGATCCTGCGTGTCTGATGGGCGACTATCTGGTCATGACCTGGCCGCCGGGGAAACCGGGGCAAGCCGCAGAAGCCCTGCGCGCGGATTTCGAGGCGGACGGGACCTGGCGCGTGGCCTATCGCGAGTACGGCATCGCCGTCTATGTCCGCGGCCGGACGGCGCCGGCGGTCCACGTCCTGCCGGCGCGCGGCGGCGTGGTGTTGGGTGATCTCTTCGCTCGCGCCGCCACTGAAGCCGGGGCCGTCGCCGGCTATGCCCTGACGTCGATGATCGACGCGC
>JAEXJH010000102.1 GCA_023445955.1 Pseudomonadota bacterium | reverse complement strand
GAACTCGTCGCCGCCCAGCCGCGCCACCGTCTCGCCGACGCGGCACAGGGCCGACAGGCGCTTGGCCATGGCCTGGATCAGCTCGTCCCCGGCCGCGTGGCCGTGGGTGTCATTGACCGCCTTGAAGCGGTCGAGATCGATGGCCAGCACCGCCGTGGCGCCCCGGCGGCGCGACAGGCCGTCGATCGCCTGGCGCAGGCGCTCCTCGAACAGCACGCGGTTGGGCAGGCCCGTGAGGGCGTCGTGCAGGGCCATGTGCTTGGCGCGCGCCTCGCTGGCCACTAGGCCCTCGGCGATGCGGCGGCTACGGCGGGCGAAGACCAGCACGGCCGCGGCCAGGCCGCCGACCACGATCAGGATCGGCAGCACCGCCTTGCGCAGCAGGCGCTGGCCCGGATGCGGCGGCGACCAGTCCAGCGTCGCCACCGTCCGGCCCGAGAGGTCCTTCAGCGCCACGTGAGCGTCGTCGGCCTGGCCCGTGGCGTCGCCGACATGCAGGTGGACGCCGGCCAGCAGGAAACGGCTGGCGAAGCCTTCCAGGAAGGTGGCGTCCAGCTTCAGGGCGGTCAGCACCACCGGCGCCTTGTCGTGGCGCACCAGCATCTTGCCGAAGTCGGACTGCACCAGGCTGGCGGTGACCAGATAGACCTCGCCGTCGATGCGCTCCACCGCGCTGACCTGCACCGGCTCGGAGACCGGGTTGCCGTTGGCGTCGGGCCCCTTCGGGCGCGGGGTGATCGCCTCCCGCTGGCGCAGGCGCGCCATCACCGGGGCGAAGGCCGGCGCGTGACGCTCGTACCAGGCGCCGGAGATGGTCTGGCCCAGCTGTTCGTTGAAGATCGCCCGACCCTGGTGGTCGATCACGAAGATGAAGTCGAACCCGGCCTGGCCCAGCAGGTAGGTCCCGATGTTCTCGTGCGTCCACTTGGGGTCGAAACTGTGATCCAGGTGCTCGACCGCGTCATCCCAGCCGACCTCCGGCCAGATGGTGCGCTCGATGTCCGAGATCTTCACCTGCATACCGCGCTCGACCAGGGCCTGCTCGTGCAGCAGGGCGTCGCGATCGACGCGCGCGGCGATCATGAACAGCACGGCCACCAGCACGCCGACGGTCAGCAGCGCCATGCCCGCCAACGGGGCCGACAGGCGGGTTTCAAGACGCTTCATGATCGCGGAAAGTCCGGGGCGCGTGGAGCTCGACCTTACCTTTCGCAGACAATGGCTAAGCCACGGCTAACGCCGACGCCGAACGATCTCCGAAACGGGTTTGCCCCGCTCCATTCCCTTCGGCGTTGAAAGGCTCTAGAGAAACCGACCCATCCCACCAGCCGTGCGACCATACCCTTGCGACTGCCCCAGGCCCGCCTCGACCAGGTTCTCGACCGTTTCCGCGAAGTGGAGGCTCGCATGGGCGCGGCCACCGACGGGACCGAGATCGTCAAGCTCTCCAAGGAGCACGCCGAGCTGCGCCCGGTCGCCGAGGCCGTCGAGCGCCTGGCCAAGCTGAGCGCCGAGCGCGCCGAGCTGGACGTGATGGCCGCCGATCCCGAGATGGCCGACATGGTCAGGGACGAGATCCAGGCGCTGGACGACAAGCTGCCGGCCCTCGAGCACGACCTGGCCCTGATGCTGGCCCCCAAGGACAAGGACGAGAACGCCTCGGCCATCCTGGAAGTGCGGGCCGGCACCGGCGGCGACGAGGCGGCGCTGTTCGCCGGCGACCTCTTCCGCATGTACCAGCGCTATGCCCAGCTGCAGGGCTGGCGGGTCGAGATCGACAGCATCTCGGAAGGCGAAATGGGCGGGTTCAAGGAAATCGTCGCCTCGATCACCGGCGACGGCGTGTTCGGCCGGCTGAAGTTCGAGAGCGGCGTGCACCGCGTGCAGCGCGTGCCGGCGACCGAAGCGCAAGGGCGCATCCACACCTCGGCCGCCACGGTCGCGGTGCTGCCGGAAGCCGAGGACGTCGAGATCGACATCAAGGAAAGCGACCTGCGGATCGACACCTACCGCTCGTCAGGCGCGGGCGGCCAGCACGTCAACAAGACCGACTCGGCCGTGCGCATCACCCACTTGCCGACCGGCGTGGTGGTGACCTCCTCGGAAAAGTCGCAGCACCAGAACCGCGCCCGGGCCATGAAGAACCTGAAGGCGCGCCTCTACGACATGCAGCGCGAGGCCCTGGACAGCGCCCGCTCCGAGGCCCGCAAGAGCCAGGTCGGCAGCGGCGACCGCTCCGAGCGCATCCGCACCTACAACTTCCCGCAAGGGCGGGTGACCGACCACCGCATCAACCTGACCCTCTACAACCTGGCCCGCATCATCGAGGGCGACAGCCTGGACGACGTGATCAACCCGCTGATCGCCGAGGATCAGGCCGAGCGCCTGGCCAGCCTGGAAGAGAGCTTCAACTAGTGGCCTGGACCCGCACGTACGACGAGGACGAGCCCCAGCGGGTCAACAAGTGGCTGGCCCAGAGCGGCGTGTGCTCGCGCCGCGAGGCCGAACAGCTGATCAGCGACGGCCTGGTGTCGATCGACGGCGAGGTCGTGGAGGACGTCGGCCGCAAGATCCTGCCCGGCCAGACCCTGGTGCTGGCCGACCGCGCGACGGCCAAGCTGGAATCGACCTTCACCTACATGATCCACAAGCCGGTGGGCGTGGTCTCGTCCCAGCCGGACCCCGGCCAGGTGCCGGCCGCGCGCCTGCTGACGCGGCAGAACATCTGGGGCGGCGTGCCCGCCCCCATCCCGCAGTCTGGCGACCTGCTGCCGCCGATCGGGCGCCTGGACAAGGACTCGCGCGGCCTCTTGCTGCTGTCCCAGGACGGCGTCGTGGCCAAGGCCGTGATCGGCCCGCAGTCGGATCTGGAGAAGGAATACCGCGTCGCCGTCATGGGCGAGCTGACGGAAGAGAAGATCGAGCTCCTGCGTTTCGGCCTGGAGCTGGACGGCCGCGAGCTGCGCCCGGCCGAGGTCGAGCTGATCTCAGACCAACGCCTGCGCATCGTCCTGCGCGAAGGCCGCAATCGCCAGATCCGGCGCATGTGCGAGCTGGTCGAGCTGAAGGTCGTCGACCTGTTCCGCGTCCGCATCGGCCCGCTGACCCTGGGCGAAATGCCCGAGGGCCGCTGGCGCCCGCTGACCAGCGAAGAACGCGCGGCGCTGATCGCGGGTTAGCGCTTTAGCGCTCTACCGCGCCGCGTACGGCACGAACGGTCCCAGCGTCACCACGGCCGCGCGGAACGAGCGCCTGTAGTTCGCATTGATGTCGCCGCCGTAGTCGCCCGTGACCTCATTGACGCACAGCGGACGCGGCGAGGCGCCCTCGCGCCAGTTGGACGTGTTGCGGTTCAGGTTTTCGGCGTTGGCGAGCGGCCGGTTCACGTACATCGTGCCGTCGCGCAGGCGATAGACGACGGCCGTCTTGTCGATGACCTCGGTGCTGTAGGGCTTGTCGAAGGTGACGCAGGCGACCGGCGCGCCGGCGACACGGCCCTCGACCGCTCGCGCCAGGGCGCGCTCGTTTCGTTGCGCTTCGTCGGCCATCGCGCCCGTGGCGCTGGCCAGGATGGCGGCGGCCGTCAAAGCCCTGAACAGCATGTGCACGTCGATCACTCCCGATTGAAGAGAAGAACGACGAAAGCCTAACACAACCTCTGGAGGCGACAAGCCGCCTCTACTTGGCCGCCTTGCCGTAGGGAATGAACGGACCCAGCATCATGAAGCTGGTCCCGCCGAAGCGGCTGGCGGTCATGGTGTCGTGGTTGCACAGGCGCGCGCCCACGGTGCGGGTGGTCAGGATGGAGTCCCACTCCAGGTCGGCGGCGCCGGCGCTGGGGCGGTTCACATAGAGGCCGCCGCCGGGCATGCGGTAGAGGATCGCCGTGCGATCGATGATCTCGACCGTCTCGGTGTTCTTGGGATCGATGCAGTCCAGCGGCGGACCGGCGGTGCGCCCTTCCAGGGCCTCGGCCAGCTTGGCCTCGCCCTTGGCGTAGGGCTTGGGCGCGGCCCCGGCGCCCATCGGCGCGGCGACCAGCAGGACGCTCAGCAGGATCCGGAGGCGCATCTCGATCACTCCAATACGGGTGTCAGGCCTTGGCGGGACGGCGGCGGCGCGGCACGCGGACCACGGCCTCGCCGTCCATGATCAGCTCCTCGCCGACATAGCCGGCGCAACGCAGGGTGACCCGGGCGCTCTCGGCGTCGATGGCCGCCACGGTGACGCGAGCGGTGACGACGTCGCCGATCCGCACCGGCTTGTGGAAGGCCAGGGTCTGGGACAGGTAGATCGCGCCGGCGCCGGGCAGGATGGTGCCGACCACGGCCGAGCCGAACGAGGCCGACAGCAGGCCATGGGCGATCCGCCCGCGATAGGCGGTCTTCGAGGCGAAGGCCTCGTCCATGTGCACGGGGTTGAAGTCGTCCGACG
>JAEXJH010000101.1 GCA_023445955.1 Pseudomonadota bacterium | reverse complement strand
GACCATGCTTGGTGAAAAAGTGACCTCTCGCCGTATCGTGCGCGGCATGGCCGACGAGGAGGAGGGCAACGCCGCCGTCGAGATGGCGCTGCTGGCGGCCCTGGCGGCGTTCTTCGCCTTCACGATGAAGCATGTGCTGGCCACGCCGCTGCTGAACGGCTTCACCAAGGCGGCCCAGGTGCTCAGTCAGGCGCTGGCGGGCTGATCGCGCCGCGCACGACGGTCAGCGACCACGGCGGCAGCTCTACCGGCGTCGTTCCATCCTGGCGCAGCGTCAGCGGCGGCAGGTCCAGGGACGGCCGGCTCTGCTCGCCGGCGTCGTTCCAGGCGTAGCGCGAGCGGTCGTAGCGCCAGATCTCGACGGGGCCGGAAAAGCCCCGCGCGGCGCCCTGTCCCTGAAACGCGATCGAGGCCGTGTGGGCGGCTTTGGGATCGCGGTTGACCAGCATCAGGCTCCAGCGCCCGTCGGGGCGGCGGACGGCATAGGCGCTGACCGGCGAGCGGCCCTTGTCGTCGCGGACGCTGGCGGTCGCCGGCCAGACCTGGTGCTCGCCATGGCCCGGCTGGCTCCAGGCATTGGTCAGCAGCCAGGCGGCGTAGAAGGTCGGGCTGGGCCACTTGGCCTGGCCGTTCTCGTCAGTCTGCCAGGTCATCATGTTGCCGTAGCCGGCGCAGGCCTGGTGCTGGTTGATCGGGGTGTTGGGCGTGTAGCCGAACAGGAAGGCCTGGGACCCGCCGCGGGCCATGAAGCGCCCGACGATGTCGGCGTTCAGCAGGGCGGCCGGGATCTCCGACATCACCCGTCCCGAATAGGCCGAGAAGCCGTACTCGCTGATCACCAGCGGCGTGTCGGCCGGCACGTGGTCGTCGCGCAGGCGCTGCAGCGCCGCGTCCATGACCGCGTCGTGGTCCAGGAGCTTGCCGGCCACGTCGCCGCAGACGTCGTCGAACGGATAGTGCTCGAACGAGACGAAGCCCAGGTCTTTCAGCCGGCCTCGCGCGGCCAGGGCGTCGACGAAGCGGCGGGTCCACGAGCGGTCCTCGCCGGCGTCCGGCCCCCACATCTCGGCGACCGCGTTCTGCAGGCTCGGGCCGCCGAGGATCAGCTTCGGGTCCACCGCATGCGCGGCGTCGGCCATCTGCAGGTACAGCGCCGCATAGTCCTCGGGCGCGTTGTACTGGCCGTCGGCCTCCTCGCCGATCTCGACCTGGGTGACGGGATAGCCGCGCCGCTTCAGCCAGCGGATCTGGGCGGCGACATTGTCGGGGGTGTCGAACAGCGCCCCGACCGGGACCATCATCGGCAGGCCGTTGGTCAGCCCGCTGCGATAGACCAGATCCAGGCCCGGCTGTTCCAGATCCAGGTTCTTGTCGACCGCCCGGTGCCAGGGATCGGTCGAGGACACGTGCATGACGCTCTGGGTCGTGCGCGAGCGACCCTTGCGGATCACGTCGTGGAAGCCTTGGGCGTCCAGCGTCCCGAACCCGACCTCGGCGATCGCGTAGCCCAGCCCGTCGCGGACGTCCTTGGCGCCCTTCGGCGCGGTTCCGGACGCGCGGCTCATCAGCACCCGCACCATCACCGTCGAGATCGGCGCGTCGGCCAGCTTCAGCGTCGCGACGCCGCCGGTCGCGCCGCGCACGTCGCCGTGCGGGAAGGTCACCCAGCGACCGTCCGGGTCCCAGTCGTCGTGACCGGTCCAGTACTGCACCTGGTAGTCGACCGCGTAGGGCGTGGCCCAGGTCAGCCGCGCGGCGTTGATCGGCTTGGCCTGCCCGAGCTCCGCCGCCAGCCACTGCGGTCGCGCCGGAGCCTTGGTGTAGCGGCTGTCGAGATAGGGATTCGACTTCCAGAAGGTCTTGGCGTCGCCGTCGTCCAGCCGCGAATAGCCATCGTTGTTGGCGTTGTCGTTGGTCATGCCGCGCCGGGGCAGGTCGTAGCCGTGCGACAGCAGGATCGGCGCGCCGGGCTTCTCGCTGGAGGTCCAGTAGCCCTGGGCATGGGCCGGATCGCTCCAGCGCCCTTGCGGGTTCCAGTGCCAGGCCTGGCCGCCCAGCTCGGTGCGCAGGCGGTAGGTGATCCGCGCCAGCCCCGCCGCCTTCATCGCCTTCACGTTATGCGGCGTATAGGTCGCCGCCACCTCGCCCCGGCCCATCCCGTCCAGCCCGCCGCCGAACGCCTCGTCCGGCCGGAAGACGTTGACCGGCTTGCCGGCGGAGAGGTCGACGACGACCTGGTCGGGAACGGGGGGCAGGGCGGCGATCACGGTGCAGGTTTCGCCCTGGCTTGCGGCGAAGGCAAGGCGGCTAGGCCGCCACCGCCTCCAGCTCCGCCATCACCTCATCCGACAGCACCAGATCCGCCGCCGCCAGGTTCTCGCGCAGGTGGCCGACCGACGAGGTCCCGGGGATCAGCAGGATGTTGGGCGAGCGGCGCAGCAGCCAGGCCAGGGCTACCTGCATGGGCGTCGCGCCCAGCTGCTCGGCTACCGCCGACAGGGCCGTCGACTGCACCGGCGAGAAGCCGCCCAGCGGGAAGAACGGCACATAGGCGATTCCGGCCTGGGCCAGCTCGTCGACCAGCGCGCCGTCGTGGCGATGGACCAGGTTGTACAGGTTCTGGACGCAGGCGATGTCGGTGACGCCCCGCGCCTCGGCGATCTGGGCCGTGGTGACGTTGCTGACGCCGATGTGGCGCACCAGGCCCTCGCGCTTGAGGTCGGCCAGCACGCCGACTTGCTCGGCGATCGAACCCTCGGCCGGACCCATGCCGAACATGGCGCGGTAGTTGACGACGTCCAGCGCCTCCAGCCCCAGGCGCTTGAGGTTGTCGTGCACGGCCGAGCGCAGCTCGGCGGGCGTCTGGGCCGGCAGCCACGAGGCGTCGTCGCCCCGTCGCGCGCCGATCTTGGTGACGATCACCAGGTCGTCGGCATAGGGATGCAGCGCCTCGCGGATGATCTCGTTGGTGACGTAGGGGCCGTAGTAGTCGCTGGTGTCGATGTGGTTGACGCCCAGGGCGATGGCCTCGCGCAGCACGGCCACGGCGGCGGCGCGGTCCCTGGGCGGGCCGAACACGTGCGGGCCGGCCAGCTGCATGGCGCCGTAACCCAGCCGCCGGACGGTGCGGTCACCCAGTTGGAAAGTTCCAGCCTTGTCGATGGCGGTCATGCTGCTCGTTCCTTGCGTTGTGGAGCGAGGAAGAGCATCTGAAGAATCCTTCAGTTTTGGAATTCGCTTTCGATGACCGCCCTCGCAGCGCCCCTGAAGCCCCGCAAACAGCCGGTCCAGGCCCGGTCGGCCGCCACGATCGAGGCCCTGCACACCGCCGTGATTCAGGTTCTGATCCGCGAGGGTCTCAGCCGCTGCACCACCACGCGGATCGCCGAGCGGGCCGGCATGTCGGTGGGCAGCGTCTACCAATACTACCCCAACCGCGACGCCCTGCTGGCGGCCGTGCTGGAGCGGCATCTCAGCGACATCGCCGACGCCATGGTCCAGGTCTGCCTGGATAGCCGCGGCCTGCCGATCGCCCAGATGGCCTCGGCGCTGGTCGAGACCTACATGGCCGCCAAGCTGCGCGACGCGGGCGAGTCCAAGGCGCTGTACGCCGTGGCGGGCGAGCGCGGCGGGTTCGAGCTGGCGGGGCGGGTCTACAAGCGCATCGAGGCGGCGGTCACGGCCCTGCTGGCCACCGCGCCGGACGCCAAGTTCGAGGATCCGGCCATGACGGCCTCGATCGCGCTCAACGCCCTGGTCGGGCCGGTGCGCTCGATCCTGGACGGCCAGGCCACCCCCGAGTTCGAGGCGCGGCTGCAGGGCCAGCTGGTGCTGTTGCTGACGTCGTATCTGCAGACCGGGAAGGCCTGAGAGCCGCTACTGCCCGCCGCCGCTGCGCAGGGCGTCCCAGCTACGGCCGGCGCCGGCCTGGCCGATGGCGGCGCGGAGGTAGGCCAGGTTGTTGTTGACCTGCTCGGGCGGCAGGTCGGCGCGGGCCAGCTTCTCGGCTTCCGGCAGGCGGCCTTGCAGGCCGACCACCAGGGCCAGGTTCTGGCGCACCTGGATCCCGGCCGAGGGCAGGGTGGCGGCGCGGCGCAGCTGGGTCTCGGCGCCGGCCAGGTCGCCCTTGGCGGCCAGGTGCATGGCGTAGTTGGCCAGCGGCGTGGCTTCGGCAGGCGCAAGCGCTAGCGCTTGTCGATGCGCGGCCTCGGACTCGTCGTCGCGCTCGGCCTGCTCATAGGCCACGCCCAGCAGGGTCAGCGGACGCCAGTCCTTGGGATTGAGGGCGGCGGCCTTGCGGGCCGGCTCGATGGCGTAGAAGCCCTGGCCGCGGGCGATATGAGCGCGGGCCAGTTCCAGCAGCAGCGCGGTGTCGTCGGGGCGAGCCACCAGGGCCTTGGTCGCGGCTTCGGCGGCCTCGT
>JAEXJH010000100.1 GCA_023445955.1 Pseudomonadota bacterium | reverse complement strand
GGCTACACCCAGGATGGCCGGCCGGGCGTTCTGGCGCATCGCGCCGCGCCGGTTCAGGTCAGCTGGCTGGGCTATCCGGGCACGCTGGGCGCCCATGCCGACGTCGTGCTCGCCGACGCCGTAACGATCCCGCCGGGCGCGGAGTCCGACTGGTCCGAGGCGGTGGTGCGCCTGCCGCACTACCAGCCCAATGACGCCCTCGGACCGGTGCTACCGGCCCCTAGCCGCGCCGAAGCCGGCCTGCCGGAGGGCGGGACGGTGTTCTGCTGCTTCAACAACCCGGCCAAGATCACGCCGGAGGTGTTCGGCGTCTGGATGGCGATCCTGAAGGCCGCGTCGGACGCGGTGCTGTGGCTCTATGCCGGCGCGCCGGGGGCCACGGAGAACCTGCGGGCGCACGCCGTCGCGGCCGAGATCGCGCCCGAGCGCCTGATCTTCGCCGAGCCTGTACCACACGACCAGCACCTGGCCCGTCACGCCTGGGCCGACCTCGTCCTCGACACCTGGCCCTACGGCGCCCACACCACCGCCAGCGACGCGCTGCGGATGGGCGTTCCGGTCCTGACCTTGCCCGGCAAGAGCTTCGCCAGCCGGGTCGGGGCCAGCCTCCTGACGGCGATCGGCATGCGCGAGTTGATCGCCGCATCCGAGGCCGACTACGTCGTCAAGGCCGTTGCGCTGATCTCCGACCAGACCCTGAAAACCCGCGTCGCCGACGCCGTTCGGCGCTCTACCTTGTTCGATCCGGTGGCCTTCGCGCGGTCGCTGGAGGCGGCGTACGAAGGTCTCGTCGGTCGCTGAAGGGTTCCGCACCGCGCCGGCCCCTGCTAACCAGCGAACAACGACTTCAGAAGGGGCCCGACACATGGCCGACGATTACGCGTTCCCCAAGGGCGAGCTGATGCGGGGCAAGAAGGGCCTCGTCATGGGCGTGGCCAACCACAACTCCATCGCCTGGGGCATCGCCAGCCAGCTGGCCGCCCAGGGCGCCGAGATGATCTTCACCTATCAGGGCGAAGCCCTGGAGCGCCGCGTGCGGCCGCTGGCCGAGAGCATCGGCGTCACCACCCTGGTCCCGGCCGACGTTACCGACGACGCTTCGATGGATGCGGCGTTCGCCGCCATCGAGGAGAAGTTCGGCACGATCGACTTCGTCGTCCACTCGGTGGCCTTCGCCAACAAGGACGAGCTGAAGGGCTCGTTCGTCGACAACACCACCCGTGAGGGCTTCCTGACGGCCATGAACATCTCGGCCTTCAGCTTCGTGGACGTCGCCAAGCGCGCGTCCAAGCTGATGCCGAACGGCGGTTCGCTGATCACCATGACCTATCTGGGGTCGGAGCGGACCATCCCGAACTACAACACCATGGGCGTGGCCAAGGCCGCCCTGGAAGCGGCGACCCGCTACATCGCCCGCGACCTGGGCCCCAAGGGCATCCGCTGCAACGCCATCTCGGCCGGCGCCATGCGCACCCTGGCCCTGGCCGGCATCGCCGGCGGCCGCGGCATGATCGCCCAAGGCCGCGCGTTCTCGGCGATGAAGGAAGACACCTCGATGGAAGGCGTCGCGGGCGCGGCCCTGTGGCTGGTCTCGGACCTGGGCCTGTCGACCACGGGCGAAGTCGTCCACGTCGACGCCGGCTTCCACATGATGGGCATGCCGGACGCCGAAGAGGCGTAGGCTTCTACGGCGCGTAAGCCCGCATGAAACGAACGGCCGCCTCCCTCGCGAGGCGGCCGTATTCGTCTGGGGTCTTGTCCGAGGGCAGGCGCAGCAGCGAGCGCAGCTGGCTGTGGCCCATGACCATGCCGGAGAAGAACTCCGCCGCCTGGTCGAAATCCTCGACCTTCATGCGGCCCAGCTCGGTCTCGGTCTGCAGGAAGGCCGCCAGCTGCTTGCGGGCGCTCAAGGGACCGGCCTCGAAGACCTCCTTGGCCACGTCGGGCATCTCGCCCGAGCCCAGCATGATCACCCGCATCATCGAATAGCTCTTCGACGTGATCACCGTCTCCAGCACCGAGCGGGCATAGGCCTCCAGGGCCTCGGTCGGGTTCTCGATGGCCCCCGGCTCGCGCAGGGAGGCGGTGATGGCCTCGACCCGGCGGTTCATCAGGGCGCGCATCAGCTCGGCCTTGGAGCCGTAGTGGTTATAGACCGTCTGCTTGGAGACCCCCGCACGGCGGGCGATCTCCTCCATCGGGGCGGCCAGGCCCCGTTCGCCGATCACCTCGACGGCGGCGTCGAGGATGGCTTCGGTCTTGGCGACGTCGATCTGTCCGGCAACGCGGGGCATGTCAGTGAGCGTCCGAAGGCGGCGGAGGAGCGTTCTTGACCGGCGCGGCCAGCAGCGACACGCCGGCGGCGACGAAGCAGCCGATGGCCAGCAGGGTGAAGCTGTCGCCAAAGGCCAGCACCGTGGCCTGTTGCTGCAGCATGCCGCCGATGGCCTTGCGCGCCGCGCCGCTGGGGTCGGCGACGCCCAGCTGCTGCATCCGCTCCATCAGGCCCGCCATCATGCCGGCCGTGGCGCCGCCCTGGGTCACCTTCGAGCTCAGGTCGTCGTAGTAGAGCGCGGTCTGCTGGCTGATCGAGGTGGCGAGCAGGGCCAGGCCGATGGCCCCGCCGGTGTTGCGCGCCAGATTGACCAGGCCCGAGGCGTTCTTGACCATGTGCGGGGGCAGGGTGCTCATCGTGATCTGCTGGGTGGCGATCATGGCGATCATGACCCCGACGCCACGGCAAGCCTGGACGCCGGCGAATTCCCAGAAACCCCAGTCCTTGGTCACGCCGTGGGCCATGTACATGCCGAAACCGGCCAGCAGGAAGCCGATGAACATCGGCACGCGTGGGTCAGTCTTGCGCACCAGGCGACCGGCGATCGGTCCGGTGAGGAACATCGACAGGCCCGAGACGATCATCGTCGTGCCGACCTCCGACGCCGAATAATGGCGCACCCGACCCAGGAACTGCGGCAGCAGGAAGGTGCCGCCAAACAGGCTGGCCCCCGACACGGCTGTCATCAGCACCCCGACCGAGAAGTTGCGATTGGCGAAGGCCCGCAGCTCGACGATGGGGTTCTTGTAGGTCAGCTGCCGCCAGATGAAGGTCGCGCCGCCCAGGACGGCGACCACGGTCAGCCACAGGATGCCGCTGTCGTCGAACCAGTCGTCCTTGGCGCCCTCTTCCAGCACGAACTGCATGCTCATCAGGAAGATCGCCATCACCGCCAGCCCGAACCAGTCGAAGCCCTTGGACAGGCTGGG
Organism: Pseudomonadota bacterium; assembly: GCA_023445955.1. Lineage (GTDB taxonomy): Bacteria > Pseudomonadota > Alphaproteobacteria > Caulobacterales > Caulobacteraceae > Caulobacter. Next base: position 1,395 of record JAEXJH010000100.1, on the reverse strand, counting down.
ATCGCCCTTGTCGAAATCGGCCCAGCGATAGACGCCGAACAGCACGATCAGGCCGGTCGGGACGTTGATGAAGAACAGCCAGCGCCAGGACAGCGCCTCGGTCAGGTGGCCGCCCAGGGTCGGACCGACCGTGGGCGCCAGGGTCACGATCAGGCCCATGATCACGCTGGCGGTGATGCGCCGCTCGGGCGGGAAGGCGGTGAAGGCCACGGCGAACACCGTCGGGATCATCGCCCCGCCGATGAAGCCCTGCAGCGCCCGCGTCAGGATCATCATGTCGATCGACGAGGACAGGCCCGTCAGGATGCTCATGACGATGAAGCCGGTGCACGAGATCAGGTAGAGACGCTGGGTGCCCCACAGGCGCGACAGATAGCCCGACAGCGGGATCATCACGACTTCGGGGATCAGATAGGCGGTCTGGATCCAGCTGACCTGGTCGGTGCTGGCTCCGACCCCGGCCTGGATCTGCGGCAGCGAGGCCGCCACGATCTGGATGTCGAGGATGGCCATGAACTGGCCGATGACCATCGCCCCGAAGCCGAGGAACAGCTTGGTCCAGTCGACCTCGGGCTTGGGAACGGCGGCGGAGGCGGGTGCGGCGGCGTCGGTCATGACCGTACGCCTCGACTAGCGGTCCACGCCCTGGCGGGCGACCTGCGGCGCGGCCTGGCCGGCCTCGGCGAACGAGGGACCCGAGCGGTCGCGGACGTCGACCTTGATCTCGACCGACAGGCCCGGACGCAGGGCCGCGCCCAGCTGGCTGCGGTCGACCACGATCTTGACCGGCAGGCGCTGGGTGATCTTGGTGAAGTTGCCGACGGCGTTCTCGACCGGGATCAGGGCGAATTCCTGGCCGGTGGCGGGGGCGAAGCTGTCGACCTTGCCGACGATCTTCTGCTTGCCGAAGGCGTCGGCCTTGATCTCGACCGGCTGGCCGACGCGGATGCGCGAGACCTGGGTCTCCTTGAAGTTGGCGACGATATAGGCCTGGCCCAGCGGCACGACCGACATCAGCGCCACGCCCGGCTGAACCAGCTGGCCCGGACGGACCGAGCGGGCGCCGACCACGCCGGCGGCGGGCGCGCGGATCACGGTGCGCTCAAGATCGAGCTTGGCCTGCTCCACGGCGGCGTGGGCGGCGGCGGCCTGGGCGATGGTCTGGGCCTTGGCCGAGCCCAGCGACTGGGCGGCGCGCTTCTCGGCCTCGAGGGCGGCCTGGGCGCTGGCGACGCCGGCGTTGGACTGGGTGGCGGCGGCGCGCTCGGTCTGGACCTTCTGCTGGCTGACCCAGCCCTGGCCGGCCAGGGCGCTGTAGCGGTCGAGATCGGCCTTGGCTCGGCCGGCGTCGGCCTGGGCGCTGGTCACGCCGGCGGCCTTCTGGGCGTTAATAGC